>CAYOGN010000115.1:0-20266 GCA_964403545.1 uncultured Gammaproteobacteria bacterium | reverse complement strand
CGCTTCATCCCGGGGGCGGGGATCACCATCATCTGCAGGTACCAGCCAGTCATCCGGCAGGTCATCAAGATCCTGCAACAGGGATTGCAGCAGGGTTTCGATGTCTGGTGGCAATGCCATGGGTTCTCCATCCAGAGTGATCTCGGGTGACATGCCAGCTTCGGGATCCTGGTTAAACTCTACCTTGCCGGTCTCGGTTTCAGGGTCGTCTGCTGCTGTTGTATCACTATCCCTGTCGGCTAATTCAAGCATTTCGCTTAACGCTATCTGCAACGCATTTTTTTCCAGTTCAAGTCGCTGTTCGATTCCGTTTCGCGCTGCCTCGAGATCAAATCCAGCCTGATAGTGTAAGGCTTGTGGCCAGGCCGATTGCAATGGATAAAGTTTTTTCGTGGCTGCAATAGTGTCTGCTACCGACGCATTACTCGATTCCAGCCTCGCAATAAAGTTGAGCCAGGTAGCATCATGGATAGGTGCAGGCGTGTGCAGGGTGAGAATTTCACGGCCGAGACCGGGCAACTCTCGCTGGATACAGGCATTCAGCCGGATGGTTTCAAGCAGGTTGAAAAGAGCCAGTGCGCGTCTGTGGTCAGGAAACTCGGCAATTTGTTGCACCAGATGTGGCGCATCGGGGGCAGGGCGCTTAAATGTGCCGAACCAGGTCTGGGCCCAAAGGTGGACAGCGGTAGCCTTGTAAAGTTGATAATTTTTTTCCCGGTCATTGTATCTGTTGATCCTCGCCGGCAGATAAAGGGTATTGGTGTCGGTAAAAATACTGTTACCTGCTTCAAGCTTGAGGGTTCGTCCAGCGAGCCCACAGATGAAGGTTTCCAGTATTCCCCGAACCTGGTCCAGGCTGACCGAGATATGGCTCGTTCGATAGTCTGCGGCGAACGCTTGCAGTGAATCCAGCGCTGCACTACCGGGGTAGAGTCCTTCCTTGTCATAAACATCCATCGCATGGAGTAACCATTGATGGGTACCTTCGATTCCCATCAATCTGATCGCTTTTGGCGCATGGCTGACAAACTGGTATGCCATCTCCGAATTCGATTTGCGGATTACATCGGTCCAGTGGAGGGAAAATTCCTGTTGCTCTTTACTGAGAGGCATCAATCCCCGGCTGGGCTCTTCCGAGGTGCGACGCGAAGACAACACCGGATCCAGGTACTCGTCCAGCGCTTTCTCGATGAATTCGTAAGAGAGTGTATTGATATCGACTCTGGCGTCCGACTAAAAAAGCGAACTATACGTTAAATCGAAAATGCATGACGTCACCATCCCTGACGATATATTCCTTTCCTTCGAGTCGCAGCTTGCCCGCTTCCCGCGCGCCCTGTTCGCCTCGATAATGGATAAAATCGTCGAAGGCAGTGGTCTCGGCACGGATAAATCCGCGCTCAAAATCGGTATGAATGACACCCGCAGCCTGGGGCGCGGTAGCGCCCGTACGAACAGTCCATGCACGCACTTCTTTTTCGCCGGCAGTGAAATAGGTATGTAGTCCCAGCAGTTCGTAACCCGCGCGAATAATACGGTTAAGTCCGGGTTCTTCCAGACCCATTTCTGCAAGAAAAGATTTGGCATCTTGTGGCTCAAGCTCCGACAGTTCCTGCTCGATAGCAGCACAAATAGCGACTATTCCGGCGTCCTCCTGGTTGGCAATTTGTCGAATAGTCTCCAGCAGAGGATTGTTTTCAAATCCATCCTCACTGACGTTGGCTATATACAGCGCAGGCTTGATGGTCAGAAAGCATAAGGGCTTGAGTAATGTTCTGGCATTATCATCCAGCTCCATCTCACGCAGGACATGACCTTTGTCCAGGTGCGCCTTGACCCTTTGCATGAGATCGCGTAACAGGATCTGCTCCTTATCCCCTGATTTGCTGTTTTTGTCGGCACGATGCAGCGCTTTTTCTGCCGTTTCCATATCGGCAAGAATCAATTCGGTGTTGATGGTTTCAATATCCGATGCCGGATCCACTGTTTCAGATACATGGGTAATATTGCTGTCTTCGAAGGCCCGTACAACATGAGCGATAGCGTCTACCTCGCGAATGTGGGCGAGAAAACGATTGCCAAGACCCTCTCCAGTGGAAGCTCCGGAAACCAGGCCGGCGATATCGACAAATTCCATTGTCGTGGCAATGGTTTTGCGGGGTTGGACTATCTCACTCAACAGATCGAGTCGTGGATCAGGAACTTCCACAATGCCCACATTGGGATCAATGGTGCAAAACGCGTAGTTTGCCGCCTGGGCCGCATTTGACCGTGTCAGCGCATTGAATAAGGTGGATTTACCGACATTGGGTAAGCCAACTATGCCACATTTAAATCCCATGGAAATTTCCTCTGAAAGGTCGAACCATCATGGGTTATATGGTCGGCTCAGTGGTATGTAAAACATTCATCGCCCTGGCAAAATCACCACCGAGAATATCCGGCATGACGGTCATGGCGCGTGAGATGGCGGCGTCAATACTGATTCGGTGATCTGTGCCGGGTCTGGACAAAACATAAGCAGACACTTTACGACTGTCTCCAGGGTGCCCGATCCCTATTCGCAGTCGCTTCATGTCTTTGCTGCCGGATTTTTGCATGATATCTCGTAACCCGTTATGTCCGCCGTGTCCCCCCTCCAGTTTTAACCGGATGATGCCGGGTTCCAGATCTAGCTCATCGTAGACGATCAGTATCTGATGATCTGGAATTCGGTAAAAGCGGCTGAAAGACACGACGCTATCACCGCTCAGATTCATAAATGTCTGGGGCGCAATTACCCGGATAGTATTGCCTGAATTTTCGAAATTGCCGGTTAGTCCCTTATGTCGTTTGTCGTCTTTGAGGGTAAACGAATAGTGCTGTTGCAGTGCCTGAACAAATTGAAATCCGGCATTATGGCGGCTTTCGGCATACTTGCTACCCGGATTACCCAGCCCTGCAATCAGGGTAATGCCTGATTGCGTCATGTCCATAGATTCTATTGCTGTGGCAGAGAGACGATCACCAAATCTGAATCAGGTTGGCCGGATACAACCGTGTTCGAATTAATCCTCGCCAGATTCGCCGGCCGCTTCGCTGGTATCTGCACTTTCTTCCATGCCTGCATCGACATCTTCATCTTCAACCTCGGTTTCTACCCGGGTCGCCTGTATTGCCACAACCGCATTGTCGTGCTCTTCGATATCACCGTGGGTAAAAGCGGTGATCTGGACGCCATCCGGTAATGCGATGTCTGACAGGTGCAACGACTCGCCAAGGTGCAATTCGGAAACATCGAGCTCGATGATTTCTGGCAGATCTTTGGGCAGGCAGGTGATTTCAATTTCATTCATCAGGTGAGAAATCATACCGCCGTCAGTCTTGACGCCGACACAGTCTTCTTCACCGGTAAAGTGAATAGGCAGAGACATATGTATTGCCTTTTTTTGATCGATGCGTTGAAAATCTGCATGCAGGATAGTGATATTGTGTGGGTGGCGTTGTACATCCCGCAGAATAGCCTGCTCCTTATTGCCATCGGTATTAATCGTGATGACCTGAGAGTGGAATTCTTCCTTTTCCAGGCTGTGGTATAGCACATCGTGGTTCACCGCGATGCTCAGGTTGTCTTTATCACCACCATACAAAATTGCAGGAACATCACCCTCTTTACGCAATCGGCGAACAAGGCCGGTTCCCGTTCGGGCTCGTAATCTTGCAATTAATTCAATTTCACTCATTTCTTTTCTCCGTAGACCTTGCGGCCAATTAAAACAAACTGTTAAAACAAACTTTTGTATCAATCTATAAAAAGATTGCTGATTGAATCGCCCGTTGAAATTCGACGGATTGATTCGGCTAATAATTCGGCAACGCTCAATTGGGTAATGATTGGGCAGTCCCGGGCATCATCCTGTAATGGTATTGAATTGGTCACCAGCAATTCATCAAGTTCTGATTTTGCGATACGCTCCACTGCATTACCGGACAACACCGGATGAGTACAGGTAGCAATCACCTTTACCGCACCCTGTTCTTTCAATGATCTGGCTGCCTCACACAATGTATTGGCAGTATCCACCATATCGTCAATCATGATGCACGACCGGCCGTCAACTTCGCCGATGATGTGCATCACCTTCGCCTCATTCGCTTTTGGTCGCCGTTTGTCAATGATGGCGAGATCGGTTTCAAGCTGCTTTGCCATCGCCCTTGCTCGTACTACACCACCGACATCCGGTGATACAACGATAGGATTGGGCAATCGCTTGCGCCAGATTTCGCCCATTTGTACCGGCGAACCATAAATATTATCGCAGGGAATATCAAAAAACCCCTGTATCTGATCGGCATGTAAATCCATGGTAAGGACACGGTCAGCACCCGCTATCTTGATCATCGATGCGACCAGTTTTGCCGATATCGCAACCCGCGCAGTACGAGGGCGGCGATCCTGGCGAGCATACCCGAAATAGGGGATAACCGCCGTTATTCTGCCTGCGGATGATCGCTTCAATGCATCAATCATCACCAACAATTCCATCAAATTATCATTTGACGGGGCGCAGGTCGGTTGTACGACAAATACATCGCGACCGCGAACATTCTCCATTACCTCGACGTTAATCTCGCCGTCACTAAAGGTATTTACCAACGCCCTGCCCATAGGAATACCGAGGCACTGGACTATTTCTTTAGCCAATAAGGGATTAGCATTGCCCGTAAATACCGACAAATTGTCAGGTGACACGAAAATTCCTCTCACTATGGATGGCTGGGGTGGGAGGATTCGAACCTCCGAATGCCAGGATCAAAACCTGGTGCCTTAGGCCACTTGGCTACACCCCATTTAATCGTTTCGTTCAAAAGTAGTAATCCGATTTTGCCGGAGACAGCATACCCATGCACTGGTCTGTCCTCGAGAGGTCAGCCGGTGGCAACCGGATACTATCGCATATTTGCTTTCATTTCAGGGCTTTGAAGGGCTAATTTTGTGGTTAGGCCGACTTTACACGGACTAAAATCACCGCTCAGGCAGGTTTAGCCAGTACTTCTTTGTCCAATGCGAAAAACCGCGGTATTTTATTGCAATGTGGTTTGTTGTCAATGTATTTTACAGTTTCATCCGATTTTCCCGGGATTGGGCATTGTACTCATCAAGCAGGTACTATTGATGACGTTGAATTCAATTGTTGATGCAAAGGACTTTGATTGGTCGAATGGGCGATAAAGCCTGTGTATCCCGGGGGAATTTCCGATAACGCCAGCCTCGCCTGATCCCGATTATCAACGGCGACAAACACCGCGCTACCGGTGCCGCTCATTCTGGCGTCGCCAAAGCGGGCCAGATAGTTCAGTGCCTCACCAACAACGGGATAATGAGAAATCGTTATCGCCTCCATGTCGTTGCGGGTTCGCCCGTCAATAAAGTCCTGGTAATTTACCGGGGGATGATTTCTGGTTAGCCGTGAATCGGCAAATATGTCAGCAGTGGATACCTGAACATCGGGGATGACAACGCAATACCAGTAGGGCTCGGGGCTGCATGGGGTAAACAAATCTCCGGTTCCCTCGGCCCAGGCGGACTGACCAGAGAGAAAAATGGGCACATCCGCACCGAGCAACCCTCCCAGATTTAGCAGTTCATCCTGGCCGAGTCCGGTCTGCCATAAATAATTCAGTGCCATCAGAGTCGTCGCCGCGTTGGAACTGCCGGCACCGAGACCGGTACCGGGAGGAATTTTTTTGCGCAGGGTGATGGTCGCACCCGCCTCATCTGCCTGGGTATAATCTCTCAATAATATCGCGGCACGCAGACACAGATCCTGATCTGGCAGCGCAAACGGATGTTTGTCAATTCGATGAAAATTACCGTCAGTGGTTACTCTAAAATCAATTTCATCACCGTAGTCGAGAAACTGAAACAGCGTCTGCAGCAGATGAAATCCATCACTACGACGACCTGTGATATGCAGGAAAAGATTAATTTTTACTGGCGACAGGGTTGTTAGCTTAGCCTTCAGTCTCAATTCCCCACCAGCGTTTCAGGATCACCTTGACGTTGAGCTCGTCTCCCAGGTATTCACCTTTGTCGGAATAGATTTCCATGGTGCCGGGTAATGCAGAGACGATCAGCCTGGCTGGCAGTGTCAGGCCTTCGATAGGGCTGCTGACCGACCTGTAGTCCAGGTACTCGACTTTCCAGTTATCCTGCACCAGGTGCACGAGTCGGCCCAGGTTATCCCATTTAAGATCGGAAGCTCCTTCCCCTGGCAGCCCTCTCGCCCAGTCAGACAGATAGTCAAATGGTACTTGCCAACCGAGGCGGGTATACAATACTTCAGAAGCGGTTTCGCCATGGATAATGCGGCCTTTGGTGTCCTTCAATACGGCACCGTCTCGGTCTACTGCAATCAGTACTCTGCCACCGCCAAATGGTCCATAAAGCTCGATGTCCTGGGTGTTGTGTGTATAGTGCCATTTTAATGTGGCGCTACCTCCTTTTGAACCGGTTTTAACACCCATTTTACCGTGTAAACTCCAGCCACTGATGGTCGACAACTGACGCTGATGGACACGCCACATGTCGAGTTTTTCCTGCTCGCCGGGTGCTTCGGTACTCTCAGTTGCTGGTTCTGGATCAATAGAGGCACAACTTGACAATAACAGGGCAATCGTGATCAGGGCCCAGATTCTGGGCAATCTGTCTCTCATTGCGGAACCCGATGGGTCAGGCTGTGAGGGCCTGTAACCGTGTTGAGGTTAAAATTGCCAGCAGTCTCTCGCTTCGCCACTGCAGCACCGATCGTTGACCTTCCTGTTGATCGATAAATTTGTCGATGGTTTTTTGCAAAGTTGCATTCTCGGGCCCCCATATTTTGCCCCGATTCCAGACTTTTTCCGCTCGGGCCCGGTTGCCGGAAATCCACAATACCTCACCAAAATGCGCGGCAATTTCGGCATCCTGCTTTAACTCCATCGCCCGTTCCAGATATTCCAGAGCCTTTTCATAATCCCCGATTCGATAATGAACCCAGCCCATACTATCAAGGATATAGGCATCATCCGGTAGAAACTCCAGTGCTTTGGAGATCAACGTCAGGGCTTCGTCATAACGATCCGTCTGGTCTGCCAGGGTATAGCCCAGCGCATTATACGCATGGGCATTTTCCGGTTGTAGTTTTATGAGGGTTCGCATATCCTTTTCGATCAGCTCTATCTTGTCGAGTTGGGCTGCAAGCAGTCCGCGGCTATATAGTAAATCAGGTTGATCCGGCCATTGCATCAGCGCGCCACTCAGCAGTTCCAGCGACCGCTCCAGCATATTGTAATCTCGCAGTAACAGATCCTGTTCGAGAATCAGTCGTACTGAATCTGCTTCACCACGGACGTCGATATTGCGTAAATGGGAAAGGCCCGCATCTACGTTACTCTGCTTCGCAATCACTCCGGACATAACGATCTGGGCATCAAGATACAATGCACTGGTCTGGATCTGGCGGAGCAATGGTGTCGCTTCGTCATAGCGCTCCTGGTCAATCAGAATTTGCGCCAGATACAATCTGGCCTGATCTCCATTGCCACTAATTTCGATATAGCGTCCAAACATTTTTTCGGCATCAGTAAATTCCTTCAGATCCATATTGACCACCGCTGCAATAAACAGTGCGTCTACTGATTCAGGATTGTGATCAATGACCGCAGTCAATTGAGCTAGCGCCAGTTCGAGTTTTTCAATCTGAATTAGCAGGCGTGCATACTGAATGCGGAAGCGTTCGGTATCAGGATTACGCAGGAGAAATTCATTGGCCCAGGATTCGAATTTATCCGGACCTTGCTCAGACAGATCGGTCAACTTTAATATTGCTGCTGTCTCCCAGTTTGGGTTCAGATCCAGGCTTTTGTCCAACAACCTGCGGAACTGATCGGTATCTTTCAGTCTTGAAGCAAGTAGCGCAGCGGTGAAAACCAGTAGTGGGTCGTCAGTTTCCGCTGCCAACATAAAACGATTTTTAAGGTTGTCCACAGCCTGCTCTTCCTGACGTGCAATCAGGCCCGCGATCTCCTGCAAAATAGCTTCGAGACCCGGTTGCTGGCTTTTTGCCAGATCGATCAAGGTGTTTCCAGCGTCGGTTAATTGATTGCTCTTGATCTGGGCATTGGCCAATGCCAGATAGATACGAAAATTATCCGGCTCATGGACCAGCATTAATCGCGATAATTCAATTGCTTTTTGATAGTCTTTGAGATGAAGTGCCAGTTGAATGGCATTGGCGTTAAGGCGTTTGTCCCGTGACAGGTAAACCGCCCGGGAAAGTGCCTCCAATGATATTTCAGGCTGTTGCCGCTGGTTGGCGATGGAGGCAAGCAAGATATCGTACAATAATTCAGCACTGAGTTCGCTGGCCTGACTATCTGAATCGGACGCTTCCAGCGTTTCCTGGTTGATGGAGACGGGCTTTTTCGCTGATTCCTCGATCACCCCGGTGTCTTCTATGACTTGAGGTGTGGTGCAACCCACTATCATCAATGTCAGTAGCCCTGCAATGACAAGTTGAGATTTGCTCAGGGCTGTTGGTTTTCCGTTTAACATGAATCGGAGTCTATCAAATCACGAGAGAGTTGGTACTATTGGATAGTACGGGACTTTTTAAAGTTCCGCGGGAACCTGGAGCTATTCTGATTAAAATCAATACTGAATTCTGGCATTACTGTAAAAAGTATTTTTTGCGGATTTTTTAGCGACAAAATATTATAATACAGGATGATCTCATACAGTTTATCTGGATATACGGAAATATTTACCGAACTGTCCACATAGAATCTTTCAAATGCAGCTACTTGCGCTAGGCCTCAATCACGAAACAGCCCCTATCGAGCTACGAGAGCGGGCGGCGTTCAGCCCTGAGAACATGAGTTCTGCACTGAGTGATCTCTCGTCCAACCGGGTTGCCAGTGAAGTCGCGATTTTGTCGACCTGTAATCGAACCGAGATATATTGCGGGAATGAGCAGCTTGATCCGAATCGGGTAGTCCACTGGTTTTCAGAGCAGAGCGGGTTCAGGCCGGATGAACTACGTGAGAGTATCTACACCTATCCAAACGAGCAAGCGGTAAAGCATGCCTTTCGAGTTGCTTCAGGGCTTGATTCCATGATACTGGGTGAACCCCAGATACTTGGGCAGATGAAAGTGGCGTTCAACTTTGCAATGGATGCGGGCACCACGGGCAAGGTGTTTAATCGCCTCTTTCAGCACACTTTCAGGGTTGCAAAGCAGGTGCGTACCGATACCACCATTGGTGCCAACCCGGTATCCGTTGCCTATGCGGGGGTCAGTCTTGCCAACCGGGTATTTACCAGTCTCGCAGATCAGACCGTGCTATTGATTGGCGCAGGGGAAACCATAGAACTGGTTGCACGACATTTGAAAGAGTGCCGGGTTCGCCACATGATCGTGGCCAATCGTTCTATCGACCGTGCCAAAGCGTTGGCTAATGATGTAGGATGCGAAGCGATTACACTTTCAGAAATACCTGAGAGGCTGGTCGAAGCCGATATTGTGGTATCGTCTACCGCCAGCACCCTGCCAATTCTTGGTAAAGGCGCGGTGGAGCGCGCGATTCACAGGCGCAAGCATCGACCGATGTTTATCCTCGACCTGGCGGTTCCGAGGGATGTGGAACCGGAAGTAGCCAGTTTACGTGACGTGTATCTTTATACTGTAGATGACCTTAACACTGTGGTCGAAAAGAATCAGGGCATACGGCAAGAGGCTGCACAGGAAGCGGAAAATATTATCGATCTGCAGGTAGTGCGATTTATGCGCTGGATGCGTTCTCTGGAATCAGAACCGACGATTCGCACTTTCAGAGCGCAGGTAGATCAGATTCGCGAGGCAGAACTGGTCAAAGCCAAAGCAAAAATAGCTCGTGGTATGGATCCCGAGCAAGTACTTGAACAACTGGCGAGAGATATCTCCAATAAATTTAGTCATCACCCCAGTCAGCAATTAAATCAGGCAGATATTGAAGGGAATCCGGGCCTGATATCCGCGGCACGTAAGCTGTTTGGGCTATAAGGGGCGTCCTCGATTACCACGTCGCCGTTACCACCTTCCCTGCGATCTGCGGACCACTTGCGATGACGCCATCGACCAGAGATAAACTCGGGCAAATCAGGGACCGCTACGAGGAAATCCATGTTTTGCTGTCAGACCCCGATGTCATTTCTCAGCAAAACCAGTTCAGGGATCTATCCATCGAACTGGCGGAAATTGAACCCGTGGTTGAAGCCTTCGATGTTTTTGAATCATTGCATACCCAGCTTCAGGAAACCCGGCAATTATTGCAGGACGACGACCCGTCAATTCGACAAATGGCACGCGAAGAACTTCCGCCCGTTGAGCAGCAAATCGAGGCCCGGGAAGGAGATTTACAGAAATTACTGTTGCCAAAAGATCCCAATGATGCCCGTAATATTTTTCTCGAAGTGCGGGCTGGTACCGGTGGAGACGAAGCGGCAATATTTGCTGGAGATCTGTTCAGGATGTACAACAGCTATGCCGAATCACGGGGCTGGCGGGTGGAAGTATTGAGTCGTAGCGAGGGAGAACATGGTGGATACAAAGAAATTATTTCGCGCATAGAAGGGCAGGGCGCTTACTCACGACTCAAGTTTGAATCCGGGGCGCATCGGGTCCAGAGAGTGCCGGAAACTGAGTCACAGGGGCGAATTCATACCTCGGCCTGCACCGTGGCGGTAATGCCTGAAGCAGATGAAATGGACGAGATTGATATTAAACCGGCGGATTTGCGGATCGACACATTTCGTGCATCGGGTGCTGGCGGACAGCACGTTAACAAAACCGATTCGGCCATTCGAATTACTCATCTACCCAGTGGTGTCGTGGTGGAGTGCCAGGATGAACGATCCCAGCATAAAAATCGGGCTCGAGCGATGTCCATTTTGGCTTCACGCCTGCTGGAAGCAGAAAAGCAGAAGCTATTGCAACAGGAAGCCAGCACACGCAAATCGCTGGTTGGTAGCGGCGATCGTTCTGAGCGCATTCGTACTTATAATTTCCCCCAGGGCCGTGTAACAGATCATCGTATTAGCCTCACCCTGTATAAACTGGATGACATGATCAATGGCAATATGGATCAGATTATCGAGCCATTGATCACCGAGTATCAGGCTGATCTTCTGGCTGAAGTTGAATCTTGATGCGTGAAAAGGTCGGTTGCCGAATTAACAAGAAAGGGGGTAGGTAGTTTAAGACTGCTGGAGCATATTCACTCTCCCGAAATTGACGTAGAACTGTTGCTCGCACGATCTATGGGCAGAAGCAGAACATACTTGCTGGCTCACCGGAATCAGGAAGTAGACTCAGAGCATATCGGGGTGTTCAACGATCTGCTCGATCGTCGGCGACGCGGTGTTCCCATCGCGTATCTTGTTGGGAGCAAGGAATTCTGGTCTATTGATCTGGTGGTCAATGAGCAGGTACTGATTCCCCGGCCAGATACAGAAACGCTGGTGGAATGTGCACTGCGCCATTGTAGTTCGCAAAGCCTGAACATCGCAGATCTCGGGACCGGTAGCGGAGCAATCGCCCTTGCTATTGCCCGGGAATTACCGCACTGCTCCGTGATGGCGGTGGATAACTCCCGCCAGGCGCTGGAGATTGCGCAATCCAATGTGACCCGTCTTGGAGCCAGGAATGTCGAAGTCAGACATTCCAACTGGTTCGATGGACTCGAAGGGTTAGCGTTTGATCTGGTCGTATCCAATCCTCCGTATATCGATTGTTCTGACACCCATTTACTGGGGGAGGTGCGATATGAACCACGATGCGCACTGGTATCCGGAGATAATGGATTCGCTGACCTGAGCACAGTCATTGTGGCTGCGCCGGGCTATATCAAATCAGAAGGATGGTTGATGGTTGAACACGGGTATCTGCAGGCCCAAACCGTGACCGGGTTGTTCCTCTCGACCGGGTTCACTAATGTCCGGACCTATCGTGACCTGGCAGGAAATGAGCGCGTTACCGAAGGGCAGTGGACAGAATGGAGTAAGCCTGGCTAAACAAACCTTGCTACTTTAGCCTGACAAATACACCGGATCTCGTCTTTGGATCAAAGTAGGTGGACTTGGGCGGCATCAGGGCGCCGGCATCGGCTACGTTCATCAGCTGATCCATTGAAGTCGCGAAGCAGGCAAAGGAAACCGCCCAACCCTGACGGCATTTTTCTTCCAGACCTGATTTTCCTTCGACCCCGGATACATAGTCGAGTCGGGGATCACCACGATAATCATGTATTCCAAGAACGGGCCCAAGGATGTGATTTTGCAGCAAGGAAACTTCCAGCGACCCTACCGGATCATTGAGATCCACCAGGTTGTGCTGAATTTTCAGCCGATACCAGGTTCCCCCCAGATACATGCCGAATTCTCCATGCCGGGAGGGTTCAAAATGCTCCTGATCGATAGCAACGGTAACTTCAAATGCATCTTTCAACGCATCCAAAACCTCGGATTCTGATTTTCCGTCGAGGTCTCGAACGCACCGATGATAGGGCAGCAGATTCAGTTCATGGTCAGAAAAGAGTGCAACCAGTAACTGATTGTAGGGTTCGTCACCCGTATTGCCATCCGTTTTACGCATCATTTCAGCGTATCGCCAACCGGAAGCCGCGCGGTGGTGGCCATCGGTCAGATAGGTATCCTCAACGCCCTCAAACAAATCCGACAGTTCCTCCTGACTGGTCTTGTTCTTAATGCACCAGACACGCTGGTGCACCCCGTCACCGGTGGTGAAGTCCAGCATAGGGGCAGCCGCTACCTGATTGCGGATAAATTCGTCGATGGCATGATTTTGTGGATAGGCGAGTGAAATAGGGCAGGACGCCACGCCTACAAATTTCTGGTAGTGGGCCAACAGATCTTCTCGATCACGACGGGTATTCTCGTGTTTGCGAATATGTCCCTGATCGTACTCATCTGCAGATATTTCACAGACTACACCCGTTTGAGAATGTATTCCGTGGGTCAATTCATAGATAAAAACACTGGGTTCGGTATATTTATCGAAATGGCCCTCAGCCAGTAAACGGTGAAGATTGTTGCGGTTATATATCAACAGTTCTTCCTGGGTGGGAGGCGACGCCGGATTGAAATCTTCTCTGAGCCGCATGGTATTGAGAAAATTCTGCGGATTAGCATCAGCAAAAGCGCGCCGGGTTTGTGCCGGCACAGTATCGTATTCCGGTGCAACGACCTCTGCAGCGACTTCGTTTTTAACCAGATAGCCGTCAAACGGTTTGATTTTTGGCATCTTGTCTACCCGGTTTTCAGCAGACCTCGACGTTCAAACTCTCATCCATTGGTTTGCTGAAACGATTTCATAAAATCACACAATGCAGCCACGCTTTGGTAAGGCAGTGCATTGTAGATACTGGCCCGACATCCACCCACGCTTCGGTGTCCTTTCAGATTCAGCAGATCAGCTGTGCTGGCTTCGGTTATAAACTGCTGTTCGAGCTGTTCATTGGGGAGGCGAAATACGACATTCATATGGGATCGTGAAATTGTTTCTACCGGGCAGTTGTAAAACCCGTCGCTCTGATCAATGGTGCGGTAAATTAAAGAGGACTTTTTCTCGGCGTTCGCCTCCATCGCAGCCAGACCACCTTCACCCTTCATCCATTTGAGCACTTTTCCCAGAATGTAAATCGGGAACACGGGCGGGGTGTTAAACATTGATCCCTTTGACTCCTGAATATCGTATCGCAGGTAGCGACCTATATTGCGGTTGGTATTCTCCAGAATAGACTTGCGAATGAACACTACCGCCATTCCCGCAGGCCCCAGATTTTTTTGTACACCGCCGTAAACGAGGTCAAACTTTTCCCAGGGAATTGGCCGAGACATATAATCTGAAGACATGTCTCCAACTAATGGCACATCCACTTCGGGCCATTGATGAATTCGAATGCCGCCAATGGTTTCATTGGTCGTAATATGCAAGTACCGGGTATTATCCTGAATTTCCAGCTCACTGGAAACTGGCATCCGGGTATAGTTGGAGGATTGACCATCCCAGGCAGTATAAATTTCGCCATATTCCCCGGCATCTGTAATCGCGCCTTTGGCCCAGGTGCCGGAGTTAATATATCCGGCTTTTTCACCCGGGTGCAGCAGATTCATTGGAATCATCGAAAATTGCAGTATCGCGCCACCCTGAAGAAACAGAACACTGAAGTCATCAGGTGCAGCAAAGACTTCCAGCGCCAATGTCATGGCTTCGCTGGCTACAGCATCAAAATGTTTGCCTCGATGGCTCATTTCAATTAACGACATTCCGGACCCCTGATAGTCGACAAACTCTGCCTGGGCTTGCTCCAGAACCGCGAGTGGCAGAGTACAGGGTCCGGCGCTGAAATTATGAATTCGATTGGACATGATTTGTTTTCCTGGATGTTTATCTGGTTGGACCACTGGTTTCAGGCGTTGACGCAATTTATCAATTCACCGGATTCATATGCGGCAATTACTTTGAGGACACCGTCAGCAACCGCAGTTTGTGCCTGTTCGGTAGATGCGCCGATATGATGGGTGCCGCATACATTCCCGTGAGATGCTAACGCGGAGTCAAATTTGCTGTCTCCCGGGCCGGGTTCATTGTCGTACACATCAAGGCCTGCACGAATTCCTTTTTCATTCATTGCGGTAATCAATGCAGCCTCATCCACCAGTTCCCCCCGTGCGGCATTGATCAATATAGCACCGTCTTTCAATTGATCAAGGAACGTTTTGTTTACCATGCCACGGGTCTCGTCGGTTGCCGGCATATGTAAACTCACAATATCGCAAATCTCGAGAATCTGCTCAATTTTATCCAACTCTACGATGCCTGCATCTACCATGCGTTGGGTTGCCACTCCCGGCTGGTCTATGGCAAAAACTTCTATTCCGAATGCCTGGGCCCGCTGGGCAAGGGCAAGACCGATGGCGCCAAACCCTACAATGCCGAGTTTCTGTCCATACAGACCACGCGCTTTACTGAACTTTTTCTTGTTCCATGTCTTGTTTCGCAAATCGATTACATTGTCCACAATGTTTCGATCAAGAGCGATGATCATACCCATAACTAATTGGGCAACAGCGATGGCATTTGCCCCGGGAACATTGCAGACCCGAATTCCTTTGTCAGCTGCATATTGTTTATCGATGGTATTGGTGCCGGCACCTGCGCGAATGACCAGTTTGAGATTCGATCCTGAGTTCAGCGTCGCGGCGTTGACGGCGGTGCTTCGGACAATGAGTAGTTCTTGATCAGTAATGGCACTGGTTAGCGAGTTTTCATCTAACCCGGGTTCTATTGTACAAATGTGACCCATCTGCTCAAGTTCGCTGGCATGGGTTTTCGGAAAGCTGTCTGCAATAAGAATTTTCATGGTCCGTTATGGATCTGGTGTTTGATTTTGTGAATTTAAATATACCGTAGAATGCCAGTAAATCGCCGAATAGTCCCACCGCATCAAACAGGTTCAGGGAATATCTGATCAAAACATGAATGTTCAGAGGCTCTCTGGGGGAATATATCTGGCCGCGAATTCTAGTGTATTTGTGAGTCTGGTGGGAAGATATTGTGTCTACGGGTCGCTTGAATTTTATCGTGAGTCGTTCACAGGTAACAATCAGGGCGATGAACCTGCACCTCAAGATAACCAAATTCCAGACTTCGATGGTGCTGGTGAGCGGACTCAATCATCAAACTGCGACAGGATTCTGAGCATTCTTCTTAGTGGTTCAGCGGCACCCCACAGGAGTTGATCACCTACTGTGAATGCAGACATATATTGATCTCCCATTTGAAGTTTGCGTATTCGGCCAATGGGAATATCCAGGGTCCCGGTGGCCCGCACTGGTGTAAGATCATCAAGTGAAGCTTCACGATTATTCGGCACCACAGTTACCCATTCATTGGCATATTGCAGGATTGATTCGATTTCCTCTAATGGGATATTCTGCTTTAATTTAATAGTAAATGCCTGGCTATGACATCGCATGGTTCCAATTCTAACGCAGGTGCTTTCAATAGGGATCGGTGTACTATGACGTCCCAGTATCTTGTTGGTTTCCATTGAACCTTTCCATTCTTCACGGCTGGATCCGGAATCCAGATCCCTGTCTATCCAGGGCAGCAGGTTGCCGGCCAGGGGGTAGCCAATTTCAGTGATGGGTAATTGGGGGCTACGCAGTAAATTGATTACCGCCCGATCAATATCCAGAATCGCACTACCGGGATCAGCAACCAGTGAATGTGAAGATTGTTCTACCGACGCCATCTGCTGAATCAGTTCCCGCATTTGTTTTGCTCCACCTCCGGATATTGCCTGGTAGGTCACTACCGTCATCCACTCTACCAGATTCGCATTTAGCAGGCCGTCGAGGGCCATCAACATCAGGCTTACGGTACAATTTCCTCCAATGAAATTTTTCTTGCCCTGAGCCAGACCCTGCTCGATAACCGGCAGGTTGACCGGATCAAGAATGATCACTGCATCCTCTTGCAGACGCAAAGTGGAGGCGGCGTCGATCCAGTAGCCATTCCATCCAGTCCTTCTCAGTGAGTCATGGACCTGGCTGGTATAATCGCCCCCCTGACAGGTCACGATCACATCCAGGGCTCCCAGGATATCAAGATCATTGGCATCCAGCAGTTTTCCTGAGTCGCGACCGATATCCGGGCCCGGTTGCCCGGTCTGAGAGGTGCTAAAAAATACTGGCTGGTCAATAATTGAAAAGTCATTTTCCTGCTGCATTCGTTGCAGTAAGACTGACCCGACCATGCCGCGCCAGCCAACAAATCCTACACGATTAAGTTTCATGAGCTTTGGGAGTGCATTTACCAGTAAAAGGGCGGAGGATTATAATGTTTCGGCCCGGAAAAATCTTGAATTTTCCTGAACCTGGGGGTCAATTGGGCTTGTTCCGGGAAGACGCTATCGTTAGAATACGCGACCCCGGAACCGCCACGGCGGAGAAGGGATACGGTGTATCGAGGTTTGTCATCTATATTAACCCGGCTGTCTTCAGAAACAGAAGGCAATATTTGCTGGTCCATTTGACTTTCTTTGACACAGGTAATAACTTTTATTGAGGATTATCATGGCTTTAACTGCCGAGGATAAAGCCGCCGTTGTTAAAGAACATCAGCGCGGCGAAGGGGATACTGGATCTCCAGAAGTACAAATTGCGCTGATGACAGCGCGTATCCAGGATTTGTCCGATCATTTCAAAACTCACATTCATGACCATCACTCCCGCCAGGGCCTTTTGCGTCTGGTCAATCATCGACGCAAATTGTTGAGCTATCTGCGAAATTCTGATGTCGGGCGCTATCGTGCGTTAATTGCAAAACTTGGTTTACGTAAATAATCCAGAACCCAATAGCGCAATGCGCTGGAGATAATATTTTGAGTAAAGTAGTCAAGACCTTTCAATATGGTCAACATGAGGTGCGCCTTGAAACTGGTGCAACAGCCAGACAGGCAGACGGTGCGGTTATAGTTTCGGTGGGCGACACCGTTGTCATGACCACAGTAGTCGGTCGAAGCACCGATTCAGGACGCGATTTTTTCCCCCTCACGGTGGAGTATGAAGAGCGCACTTATGCAGCCGGACGTATTCCCGGTGGTTTTTTCAAGCGTGAAGGTCGACCATCAGAGAGTGCCATTCTGACTTGCCGCCTGATTGATCGCCCGGTGCGACCACTGTTTCCCAAGGGTTTTCTGAACGAAGTCCAGGTTATTAACACCGTACTTTCTATCGATCCTGAAATTAACCCGGATATTGTTGCATTAATTGGAGCTTCGGCTGCGCTTGAAGTATCCGGTCTTCCATTTAACGGACCTCTGGGTGCTGCCCGGGTCGGCTTTGTGAATGGTGAATATGTTCTTAATCCATCAAAGACCGTGTTGGCTGAAGAGTCGAAATTGAATCTGGTGGTTGCAGGAACTGAAAAAGCAGTGCTGATGGTTGAGTCTGAGGCCGATAACCTGAGCGAGGAGCAGATGCTTGGTGCCGTTATGTTTGGTCACGAGGCTTGCCAGGCAGTGATCACTGCGGTAAAGGAGCTTGGTGCTGAAGCCGGGAAAACCAAATGGGTATGGCAAACTCCTGAAAAGGATCAGTCAATTGCCGATCAGGTCAGTGCTATCGCCGCTGATCGAGTGGAAGCTGCTTATAGCATTTCAGATAAAGTTGCCCGACAAAATGCAATTGGTGAAATTAAAAATGTGCTGCTAGCAGAGCTCTGTCCCGAGGGTGCCGAGCATGATAATTCTGCAGCTGTTATGGATGAATTCAAGGCCGTTCAGAAACATGTGGTACGGAGCAGGATCATCCAGGGTCAGCCTAGAATTGATGGCCGCGATACCCGTACAGTTCGACCTATCAGTATAGAAACCGGTATATTGCCGCGAACCCATGGTTCTGCCAAATTTACCAGGGGTGAAACCCAGGCCGTGGTAGTGGCTACCCTGGGAACAGAGCGCGATTCTCAGGTAATTGACGCACTAGACGGTGATTACCGCGACAGTTTTATGCTGCACTATAACTTTCCACCTTATTGCGTCGGTGAAACGGGTCGCGTAGGTACGCCAAAGCGTCGTGAAATTGGTCATGGGCGCCTTGCCAAGCGAGGCATGCTGGCGGTTATTCCAGGTCAGGAAGAATTTCCTTATACTATTCGCGTGGTTTCTGAAATTACCGAATCCAATGGGTCGAGTTCGATGGCCAGTGTTTGTGGTACCAGCCTGGCATTAATGGATGCCGGGGTACCGGTGAAGGCACCGGTAGCAGGTGTTGCCATGGGACTGATAAAGGAAGGGGAGCAGTTTGCGGTGTTGACGGATATCCTTGGTGATGAAGATCACCTTGGAGACATGGATTTCAAGGTTGCCGGAACTGCTGAAGGAATCACTGCGTTGCAAATGGATATCAAGATAGATGGCATTACCCGGGAAATTATGCAGCATGCTCTGTCTCAGGCCCAGGAAGGGCGGTTACACATCCTTGCTGAAATGGCCAAGGTTATTTCGACTCCCCGATCAGAAATGTCCGACTATGCTCCCCGTATCGTAACAATCAAGATCAATCCTGAAAAGATCCGGGATGTCATTGGTAAGGGCGGGGCGGTTATACGCGCGCTTTCAGAGGAAACCGGGGTTTCCATCGATATCGACGATGATGGTACGATTAAAATTGCCTCCACCGACAATGCTGCCGCCCAGGAAGCCATTCGTCGGATCGAGCAAATCACCGCTGATGTAGAAGTTGACGCCATATACAATGGTAAAGTAGTGCGGTTGATGGACTTTGGCGCTTTTGTCAATATTCTTCCGGGTCGTGATGGATTGGTGCATATCTCACAAATTTCCAACGAAAGAGTGAATCAGGTGAGTGATGTGTTAAGCGAAGGTGACCAGGTTACAGTGAAGGTGCTGGAAGTAGATAAACAGGGCCGTGTTCGCCTCAGTATGAAAGCCATAGAGTCAGCTTAGGGGGAACATAAGCGATTTTCTGATAAAATTCCGTGGTTGTTACGAAAAGAAGGGGAAGCAGTCTTCCCTTTTTTTTTACGCCAATACTCCTTATACTGAGGCGCCTCTGATTATTGTGCATTATATAATTGTCTTAACTCTCTGAATTTACTTATTTTTAATTTAAAAACAGGTGCTCTTGTTCAGTAGGAGTAAACCTTGCAAGTCACTAAAAGAGCAAAAACCTATAGTATTAGAATTTATCGTCAGAAAGCATGACCGCCCCGGAATTCACAGATCCTGTTCCCAAACCAATATTGTCTGCGGGCAAGATATTGTCTGACAAGAGGCAGGAATTGGATATCACCATTGAGGAAGTTGCCGGCAGCCTGAATCTTGGCGTTGACTCTATCCAGGCACTGGAATCAGATGACTACGATCGCTTGCCGGGCACCACTTTTGTCAAGGGATATATCCGTTCATATGCCAAGTTACTCAAACTGGATGCTGAAAACCTGATGGATAATATCGACCTGCAGCCAGAGCGAATTACCGAAGTGCCCTCTTCCCGGGCAGTGCTAAAACGTAAAGGTAAAATTCGCACACGCGAAAGAACCTCAAGAGGCGGTTTTCTTAAGTGGTTCGTCTTTCTCGTTTTAATTGGCGGTTTGGTTGTTTTCGGTTTAACCCAGCTACCTCGTATGGGACTAGACAGTATCCCGGAACTATTTAA
>CAYOGN010000114.1:0-10967 GCA_964403545.1 uncultured Gammaproteobacteria bacterium | reverse complement strand
CATGATAAAGATATGGCCCATAAGCTCCAAAAGGAGATTGAGCTCAAAAAATCTGCATTGATAGCAAATCTAAGTAGCTTGCGTTAGCCCAGGCAGGCCGATATCAGGCATCCTTTCAGCCGTTTATTTCCACGCGGGTCCAAGGCCAAATGGCGCAGGGACGAGTGCCGTTATAGTTTTGTATAGCTCATTGAATCCGTTTTCTGAATCCTCGGCAAAAAGCGGATCCTTGTTTTCGCAGAATGCTGCGTCTATGTGCACCCAGTCGGCTGAATTTAATTTTTGCTCTGCCAGTGGCAGAATTTCATTTTCTTCCTTGTAGGCATGTTCAATTTCGAAAGTAGTATATTGATAAACCGCTTCATGGAATTTGTTAAATTCAGCGCTTCCTGCAAATTCATATGCCGACAGGGATTTAAGCATTTCAACAAATAACCTTTCGCCTTCAATGTGTTGCTGTTCAAGCTGGGCAATCAGCTCACTGGCATCCGGGTATCGTTTTTTCAGTAATGGAAACAGGTAGTTGTTTTCTTTCGGATGATGATAGGTGTCGAGAAATCTGTCAATGTAGGTCATTAGTCCATGGAATACCGCGAATATTGGCTGCTTGCCGCCTTCAATTTCGTCCACCAGCCTCTGTAGACTGAATAGCACCGCACCCAGGTTTTGATGCTCATTGCGGATTATTGATAAAGATTTCACTAAATTTTTCTTTCCGTACCAAATTGGGTTAAGCTGCTCCTCTTATACCCCAGGGAAGCATTCTTCGGTTGATATAAATCAATGAACGGCCATACTGCCTATATCGAATGCCCCAGCAAACAATCAACTGGCAGGATAATTGGGAGTTGACTTGCATCAATCAAGATTCTCCTGATTTTGTTAGCATTCGCAATTTACGAGATACTGGAAGAAAAAAGTGAGCAATCCCATTATTGATCCTGATTTACTGCGCCACTATGACAAAACCGGCCCCCGGTACACCTCCTATCCAACCGCAATCCAGTTCACCGATAAATTCCAGGAGGCGGATTACCGCCAGGCTGCCAGCGATAGTAACCTGAATCCTGACAGGTCACTATCGCTTTACTATCATATTCCATTTTGCGCCACGCTGTGTTTTTACTGCGCCTGCAGCAAGATCATCACGAAAAATCGCGCCCGCGGAGAGGAATACCTGGGTCATTTGTTTAAAGAAGTTGCGCTACAGGGCGACTTATATGAAAAACACCGAAAAGTTACCCAGCTACACCTCGGCGGCGGCACACCAACATTTCTTTCGATATCTCAAATCAGCGATTTACTCGACCAGACAGCCAGACATTTTACAATATCTACCAATGAAGACCGGGACTTTTCAATAGAAATTGATCCGCGCACAGTCAGTGTCGAGACGGTACAGGAACTGCGAAACATCGGATTCACCCGCTTGAGCCTTGGCGTCCAGGATTTTGATCCTGCAGTACAGAAAGCCGTTCACCGTATCCAGCCTGAACAAGAAACCCTGGAAATCATTGATGCCGCCAGAAATGCTGGATTTGGTTCAATTAATGTGGATCTGATATATGGACTGCCGCTACAATCTGTTTCAAGCTTTGGTAAGACGCTTGATACCATCATTTCCGTGGCACCGGATCGTCTGAGTATATTCAACTACGCCCATTTACCGGATCTTTTTTCCCCTCAGCGTCGTATAAAAGAGGAAGAATTACCTGGTGCAGATGAAAAAATCGATATGCTGCAAAATATAGTTCTGCGACTGACAGAGGCCGGATACGTTTATATCGGAATGGATCATTTTGCGAGGCCTGACGACGCCCTGGTCAGGGCTCGCGATGAGCACACGCTGAATCGCAACTTCCAGGGCTATGCCAGTCACGCAGACTGTGACCTGGTTGGGTTGGGCATCACTTCGATCAGTAAAGTAGCGAATAGCTACAGTCAAAATGTAAAAACCCTGGAAGAATATTATACTTTGGTATCAAACCGTAGATTGCCAACCGCTCGTGGAATAGCCCTCAACAACGACGACCAAATGCGTCGAAGAATCATCGAATTGCTGATGTGTTATGGCTCTGTTGAATTTTCCCTGATTGAGGAGGAATACTCCGTAAATTTCAGCAATTACTTTGCCCAGGAACTGTCAGAACTGGAAAAAATGCAGCAGGACGGGCTACTGGATGTCGAATCGGATCGAATTTTGGTACGCCCTTCGGGTCGATTTTTAATCAGAAATATCAGTATGGTCTTTGACGCTTATATTCATCAACATAGGGAAACTCCGAAATTCTCCCGACTAATTTAGACAGGTTGGCAGAAGGGGATGTGGCATCTGATGCAATTGCAACCGCGGTGAAAGAAGTTGGCCCTGCATGTATTCTGACGGAATTGACGACCATAGTGGCTTTCCTCTCACTGTCCTTGTTATCCAATACAGCTGCTGTTCAACGATTCGGGTTAAAATGAGTTCAACTTCGCCGTTGTCGAAAATGACAAACTAACCTCTGCGCCAAGATTTAAAACGATAGTCCACTATAAACGCTCCGAGTGACCCATGCCTCTCCGGCCTTCCCGGGCCAGCCAGGCGACGAAAGCAGCCAGGGGGACTGACCAGTCTTCAGGGACTCGAAGATCGGCCTCCCACGCCCCCTCCTGTTGCGCCTCGAAGGTTCGCAGAATCAGGTTTCCGCACTCCTGGTTTCCCTCGCGGAGGGTATAGGTAAGACCGTAGCGATCCTCTGGTGCCAGCTGGTAAGTCCGGTCGTCAATGCCCAAATCAAATTCAACCAGTCGATGCCTTATTAGCGGCCGATCCGATTCGAACGCGTGCATTCGACCCCGTTTTTTGGCTTTTGCCAGCTCAAGCTTGTCCTGGCGTAGTCGGTAATGGAAACCTGTCCATGGAGCCGGTAGCTTCATCTGGTAGTCGATTCCTTCGAACTTTTCCGCAAGGTTATGGATAAAGAAACTGGCCTTGCGAAAAACCGCTACTTCCTGATTGTCCTGTCCAACCCGAACCTCCTGGGGTCGTTGTTTCCTGGTATCGATTTGGAACTCCATGGTGAGGCCTCGCCGAGGAATTTTGAGGTATAGATATCGCATTATGAATCAACCTAATGGTATTTACCAGCATGCACACCTCTGTACCTATACTGACTGCACTACATTTATTTCCTGTTCCTGGCGGGCCGATCTTTTTATTTCGGCTACTTATTGGCCTTAGCTGCCTGCTTACCAGGCAGCACTATCTGATTGATATTCCCGCGGGAGCACTACTGGGTTGGGCTGTATATGCCGTCTTTGTTTAACTGCGACTATGCACCTTATCCAGTCTCGTTATTCGTATCCTCGTCTTGAGCAATTCGGTGAACACCATCATCATCATGCAGTATTCGATGCGCCGGGCCCTCCATATCATCAAACTGCCCATTGCGAACCGACCACAGGAAGAAATAGACGATAACAATCACCAACACCATTGAGAGAGGCACCAGCAGGTAAATTATTTCCATTTTCAGGATTCTCTAATCATCGAAGCAGTCTCTGTGGTGGAGGTAGAAATTCTGGAGGCGTTAAGAACAACCAGTATAGAGCTCAAAGACATACCGATACCTGCAAGCCAGGGTGGCACCCATCCCGCAATAGCCGCCGGAATCGCGCACGCATTATATAAAATTGCCCAGGTAATATTTTGTCTGATGATGGAAAAAGTCTTCGTTGCTACGGACCGTGCATCAATCAGGGCACTCAGGCTACTATTGGTAACGACTATATCAGCATTGGCTGAGGTCAGATTGATAGTACCGGCCATTGCGATTGAAAGGTGCGCTTTGCTCATCGCAGGGGTATCGTTAATCCCGTCGCCAACCATAGCTACAGTATCTCCGTTTTGGAGAAATTGCTCGAGAATACGCAGTTTTTCTTCCGGTGCACAATTGGCATGGACATCAGTAATTCCCAACTGACTGGCAATCTCATATACCGGCAGCGTCCGATCTCCAGAAATCAATGAAGTTACAACCTGGTCTGACCGCAAGTTTTCCAGCAGCGAACCCGCACCGCTTCGCACCAGATCCGAGAACGCGAAAGACGCCATCAATCCCTCCTCAGACCCCAGCACCACCATCTGCATTGGTTCATTGGCCAGATTACGCCACGTTTCCGCTTCTTGCTCCCGAATGGAAAACTGTTCAGACCATTCCCTGACAAATTTAACCGACCCGAGACAATAGCGCAGGTTATTCAATGTTCCTTCCACACCATATCCCGGCATATTTTTCTCTTTACTTACCGGCAACAAACCCAGCTTGCCGGTCAATTGTGCGGCCGCACTGGAAATTGATTTTCCGATGGGATGTGACGACCCATATTCCAGAGATGCCGCAACTCTGAGGCAGTATTCTTCATCCATATCACCAAATATTGATATTTGATCCAGTTGTGGCGTGCCGCGGGTCAGGGTGCCCGTTTTGTCAAATACGAAATGGTTGATCTTTTTGAGCGTTTCGAGGGCGTGACTGCCTACAATGTATACCCCGTATCGCATCAGTTCATTAGCCCCGGCGACGAGGGCGAGTGGTGTCGCCAGGGCCAGTGCACAGGGGCAAGTCACCACCAATACCGAAATCGTGATAGCCAGCCACTGTTCCTGTCCGGTCCAGATCCCGTTGCCTGCTACGATGCCGGCAATCAAGATGATGGCAAGAATAAACCAGCCGGATACTTTCTCGACAAACTGGGTAATTTGAGGTTTTGAAAAATTTGCCTGGTCTGCGAGTTGAAGAATAGACGACAACACTGTCTGGTTCGGCAATGAAGTTGCCTTTACGGTCACTACCTGATCGATATTGATTGATCCAGCAAGAACCTGACTCCCCACTTTTCTTTGTAGCGGCCGGGATTCTCCGGTCAGCATAGATTCATCAAAGCTTGATTGACCCTTGTCCAACTCACCATCTACCGGAACCACTTCCCCGGGTCCGACAATGACCTGGTCTCCAATTTCAAGTTCAACAACGGCAACACGCTGGAGGGCGGGTTTCTCACCATCTGCCCTCACCCGGGTCGCTGTTACCGGCACAATACTGGCCAGCGGTTCCAGCAACAAACTGCCTTTCAGGCGTGAACTGGTTTCCAGGTAGCGTGCACCAAGCAGAAAAAAAACAAACATTGCAATAGAATCATAATACACATCGCCCTGCTGCACGACTGTGGCCCATGCGCTTCCCGCAAAAGCCAGGCTGATTCCAAGGGAAACTGACAAGTCCATATTCGGGCTACGGGTTTTTATACTTCGCCATGCACCGGTAAAAAATGGCTTTGCCGAGTAAGCAAGCAAAGGGATGGCCAACAACAAGTTAACTTTTCGCAGAAAATTCTCAATATTCGGCTCAATTCCAAACCAGTTACCCGCATAGAGCGCGATACTGATCACCATAATTTGCATTCCCAGGGCTGCGGCAACCCCCAGTTTCTTTAATTGTGAAACTCTCTGCTTCTCCAGTAAGGCGAACTTCGCCTTGCGGGAATAGGGGAGAGCCTTGTAGCCAATCTTCTGAATTTGCTGGAGAATTTCGCTGACTTTAATTTGCTCTGGCACCCAATCAAGGGTAAGGCGCTGGGTGCTGTAATTCAGATTGATGGATTCGATGCCTTGCAGCCTGCTGAGCCAGCTTTCAATCAGCCAGATGCAGGCTGAGCAGTTCAACCCTTCGATCAGGAATTCCGCCTGGCTGCGACCATTCTCGTTTTTTACCCAGGCCCGCTGTAGAAGTTCGCTATCGAAAACTTCAAACCCCGACGCTTCTTGCTCATCCGGCTTGTTTCCATGGGCATCACGTAAGGAATAGTAACGGTTCATCCCGCCTTGCTCGATAAAACCGGTAATTGCCATGCACCCGGCACAACAAAACTCACGGTCGACACCATTCCCGGACTGGACAAAATGACTGCCGGGAATCACTGGCAACCCGCAGTGAAAACAGACGGTGTTATCTTGCCCGGGCATATTCATTACAATTGCTTGATTCATTTAGGGCGGGTAAATAGAATTCGGCTGGTATCTTGCGTCCGCGAAGAACGATCCAATACACTACACTAATCTACCAACGCCATCAAAACTTGATTCAGATCAAGATAGGCTCCTGATACAATGAATGACAATTGACATTGTAGGAGTCCAAAATAAAACTCGATGAAACTAAACTTAGTCAAAAGCCTGTTGTTGACCCCTTCCATGGGCTGGAGTCTTGTCCAGGAGGATAATCTTTCCATCAAGGAGTGTTATGCACGATACGTCATCCCACTGTCACTGATTACGGCAATTTCGGCGTATATTGGTACCACGATGGTTGGCTGGCGGATCGGTGGCGCGGATACGGTAACACTGACCCCTGGCAGCGGGTTCAAGCTTTCAGCGTTAACCTTTATAGCCATGATTGTGGTGGTCTATGTTTTGGCCAGGACTATATTCTGGATGGCCGCGACCTATGATTCCGAAAAATCTTTGCAGCAATGCTTTTCACTTGCCGCATTCAGCGCACTACCCCTTTACCTGATCGGCATAACACTGATTTATCCGGTACCGTGGTTTATCTACCTCGCCGGACTTCCTGCGCTGGGATACAGCGTCGCATTATTATATACCGGGGTTCCGGTCATGATGGAAGTAAACAAGGAACAGGGCTTTCTTTTCTCCAGCGCAATTCTCGCTTTCGGACTGGTCTCCCTCGTGGGTCTGATCATCGTCACGGTAAGTCTGTGGGGCTTTGGTATTGGCCCTAGCTTCAGAACCTGAAACACTGATTGATACCAGCCGGCCCAAAACTGACAGCCTACAAATAATTGCCAGATCAATGAACGCAACAAATTCAGAAACATATAACTATAAGGTCGTCCGCCAGTTTGCTCTGACAACAATACTCTGGGGCATAGTTGGCATGCTGGTTGGCGTGTTTATCGCCGCCCAACTGGTTTGGCCGGCATTGAACTTTGATATTCCATGGCTGACGTTTGGCCGTCTGCGACCACTACACACCAATGCAGTGGTTTTTGCATTTGGTGGCAGTGCCCTGTTCGCCACATCCTATTATGTGGTTCAGCGCACCTGCCATGTCAGGCTTGCATTTGACAAGCTCGCGGCCTTTTCTTTCTGGGGTTGGCAACTAGTGATCGTATCCGCAGTCATCACACTTCCCATGGGCCTGACTTCGACCAAGGAATATGCGGAGCTGGAGTGGCCCATTGATATCCTGCTTACCGTGGTCTGGGTAGTCTATGCGATCGTGTTTTTTGGCACCATCGTAAAGCGGCGAATCAAGCATATTTACGTCGCAAACTGGTTTTTTGGCGCCTTTATCCTGACCGTCGCGATTCTCCATATTTTTAATAATCTCGCACTTCCGGTAGGACCATTCAAATCCTACTCTGTCTATGCCGGAGTACAGGATGCGATGGTGCAATGGTGGTATGGACACAATGCGGTGGGCTTCTTTCTGACTGCCGGTTTCCTTGGAATAATGTATTACTTTATTCCCAAGCAGGTTAATCGCCCGGTGTACTCTTATCGCCTGTCAGTAGTGCATTTCTGGGCGCTAATATTCACCTATATCTGGGCTGGTCCGCACCATCTTCACTATACCGCCCTGCCCGATTGGGCCCAGTCAGTTGGCATGATTTTCTCACTGGTTTTATTGGCACCATCCTGGGGCGGCATGATTAACGGCATCATGACCCTTTCCGGGGCGTGGCACAAATTGCGAACCGATCCTATCCTTAAATTCCTGATCGTATCGGTATCGTTTTATGGCATGTCGACCTTTGAAGGGCCGATGATGGCGATTAAGACCGTCAATGCGCTCTCTCACTACACCGACTGGACCATCGGACACGTCCATTCCGGAGCCCTGGGATGGGTCGGGATGATTACCATCGGGTCACTCTACTACCTGATTCCCCGCCTGTATAACCGTGAAATATATAGCGTCAAACTGATCGAGACACATTTCTGGCTGGCGACCATTGGTATTGTCCTTTACATCACGGCTATGTGGATCTCCGGGATCATGCAGGGATTGATGTGGCGTACGGTGAACGAGGACGGCACTCTGATTTACAGCTTCATCGAAACCGTAAATGCCATGCATCCCTATTACATGGTGCGCTTACTGGGAGGGATTACATTCCTCTCCGGGATGTTGTTAATGGCCTATAACATTATCAGGACTGTCAGCGGCGGCAAACCCGCTATCGCTCCGGTATTAATGCCTGCACACTAGTGGTCCAACTAATCACGAGAAATTTATGTCACTCCAGGAAAAAGTTGAACAGAATATCGGTTTAATGATCGTATTGGTGATATTGGTTGTCAGCGTAGGAGGGCTGGTGGAAATCGTTCCATTATTTTTCCAGAACTCGACTACCGAACCGGTCAAGGGACTAAAACCATACGGCGCCCTGCAGCTGACCGGAAGAGATCTTTATATCCGCGAGTCTTGTGTATCGTGCCATTCCCAAATGATCCGGCCATTTCGAACTGAAACCGAACGCTATGGCCACTACTCGGTCGCCGGAGAGTTTATTTATGACCGTCCGTTTTTATGGGGATCCAAGCGCACCGGTCCGGATCTCGCCCGGGTTGGCGGTCGCTATAGTGATGACTGGCACGCCATCCACCTGATCAATCCCCGGGATGTAGTGCCTGAGTCCATCATGCCAGGCTATCCCTGGCTTGAGGATGCGCTCCTGGACAGTTCTGACATACAGCGAAAGATGCGTACTCTCGCAATTCTCGGACATCCCTATAGCGAAGAGGAAATCGAAGCTGCGCCTGGAGAACTGGAAGGAAAAACCGAGATGGATGCACTGATTGCCTATCTCCAGGGTCTTGGCATCCTGATCAAAAATCGCTGATAACGGGAACTCTGGACATGTCGAAATTTCATATTTTATGGACACTCTCATTAATGATCATTTTTCTTGGAATTATTCTGTGGGCCTGGAGCGGCAAGCGTAAATCTGATTTTACAGAAGCGGCCCAGCTCCCTCTGGACAACGATTCCAGCAACATAATTCCACTGGAAAAAGAGGTTAATCATGGCTGATTTTGTCAGCGAATTCTGGAGCTGGTTTATCGCTGTTTCGGTGATACTTGGCCTCGTGTATTGCGTAGTATTATTACGTGGCAATTCTGCATCCGAACAACTCGATGGTAAGGCAGAAACCATGGGGCATGTGTGGGACGAGGATCTGGCGGAATACAATAATCCGCTACCCAAGTGGTGGAAGAATATGTTCTATATCACCATCATTTTTTCTGTGGTGTACCTTGCCCTGTATCCGGGCCTGGGTAGCTTTGCAGGATTTCTTGGCTGGACATCTGCCAACCGATATGAGGCAGAGGTCAGCGCAGCGGAAGCATCCTATGCACCATTGTATGCCGGTTATCTGGCAACGCCAATTGCGGAGTTGTCGAAAAATATTGAAGCCATGGGCACTGCCAAACGGATATTTTCCACCAATTGCTCGATTTGTCACGGTTCCGACGCCGGAGGCGCAACAGGGTTTCCCAATCTCCACGATAATGATTGGCTTTGGGGTGGTGACGAAGCTATGATCAAGGCGACAATAACAAACGGTCGCCGCGCAGCAATGCCCGCATGGGAAAGTATTATTGGCGAAAGCGGAGTTAGTGAAGTTTCAGAATATGTATACTCCCTCACCCGGGAACCACTCAACCCTCACTATGTTGAGGCCGGTAAAAAAAGGTTTCAGACCATGTGCATCGCCTGCCATGGCGCCGAAGGCAAAGGAAATCCTTTGTTAGGGGCACCTGACCTGACGGATGGCACATGGTTGTACGGTGGATCACTCGGTGCAATCAGCGAAACGGTATCGAAGGGTCGCAACGGAAACATGCCCGCATTTAATGAGCACTTGAATGAGAGTCAGATCCATCTTCTTGTTGCTTACCTGAACAGTATCCAGGACAGTAACAACTAGTGCTCTATCAATGCGGCACCTGAAAGTTTCAAGGAACAAGTTTTTAATCGCTGTATTGTGGCCATCATTTTTTCTTGCCGGTGTATTTACCGGCATTCTCTTTGCTTTCGTCGACCCTTATACCTTTCTGGATGAAATCGGTATTGTCGCCGACTCCCGGTTGACCGGATATAGCATTACCTTTATTTGTATCTGGCTAGGTGGAATTCTGGTTTCCGTCTTCGCAGTTTATATACTGTGTACGCCCGAACCAGGGGACGGAGCGAACAGCGGACAAATCTGACTGAAGGGCATCTCTACTAATTGATGAACGGAAACCTTGAGTCCAGAATATTCAATGTCTGCGTTGAAATCCTTCGCAATAGCTGGCTATTACGTGCAAACTTCGCCTTGATCTTGAAAATTTTGGTTCTCAATCTTTCTCGCCCACAATTAACAGAGGAGCCCTGAAAGTCAATGGATAGCAGCCCCCCAACGCTCAAGCAGGAGCTTTACGCGAAACGCGAAACAATTCATCCGCGCCAGGTTACAGGAATGTTTGCACGGCTGCGCGTATCAGCAGTATTTATTCTCCTTGGGCTCTATTACTTCATACCATGGATACCATGGGATAACCGACAGGCGATACTCTTCGATCTGCCGGCCCGCAGGTTTTATATTTTCGACCTGACGTTGTGGCCCCAGGATTTTATTTATCTCGCGGGATTGTTAATCGTCGCCGCCCTGTCGCTTTTTTTCTTTACCGCGGTGGCTGGACGTTTATGGTGTGGGTTTGCCTGCCCGCAGACCGTCTGGACAGAAGTATTTATCTGGATTGAGCGTAAAATTGAAGGTGACAGGAACCAGCGAATCAAACTTGACAAGAGTCAGGCAACGGGACGCAAGATATGGCTGAAGGGGCTGAAGCACACGATCTGGATCGTGTTTTCGCTATGGACCGGGTATACGTTTGTCGGATACTTTACCCC
>CAYOGN010000113.1:0-19672 GCA_964403545.1 uncultured Gammaproteobacteria bacterium | reverse complement strand
GTCAATTTCGGGGTATACAAAGAGCCGGGTATTATCCGGAAACAGCTTGCCAAATCCCTCAAGAATTCCACCTTCAACGCCCCTGTAACTGTTTTCATCAAATATCTGCCTGATGTTTACTATGCCAACCACAATACCAATCTGGAGTTTCGTGAACTGCCTGAAATAGGCGCGTAGTGAAAAATAACGTGTGTAATCAGATACCATTACACTATATCCCAATGAATTCAGTAACTGGACCCGTGAAATAACATCATCCTCCGAAACCATCAAGTCATTACCCATCAAGTCATTTAGTGATATTTCTGCGAGTGCGATACTATTTTCTCTGGTAATGCCTTCGGATTTGGAGAACGCCTTCATACCCTGCTCAATCATGTCAACATTCAGCTTTGTAACTGGCCGGAATGAGCCACGAATAGTGAGTACATTCTTCTTGTGAAGCAGGTTCACAGGAATGGCTACCGAGCCGTCCGGGTTGAACATAATCGCGCGGGTTTTCCAACTGCGGATAAGTTGCAGGTTTATCCTTCTGTTATCCACATCTTCAAAATACGGGCCATGGAACTCGATTGAATCCAGCTCTATTCTCCCCTGTTCAATATCGTCTGTTAAAGAATCAATGATTGTTCTGGGTTCTTCGAAATAGTAATAGACGCCATATATCAAATTGACACCAAAAATCCCCAGCGCATCCTGCTGCCTGCCCGCATCACTGTCGCGCATTCGCATATGGACAATAATTTCTGAAGGCTCGGCGCCCGGGTACATTTGTACACTTATGCCGCACCATGCATGACATTCATTTTTGTGCTTAAAGCTTCTGGTAGCAGCGGTAGCGGCATACGAAAAAAATCGTGAAGCTCTGGAGCGAGATTTCCCAACCCTGTCAACTACCAGATCAAACTCTTTTTTAAGCATCGCCTGTAATCGGGCTTTGCTGACATAACGACCACCCTCCTGTACGCCATAGATCGCGTCGGAAAACTTCATATCATATGCGGACATGGTCTTCGCTATCGTTCCGGCAGCGGCGCCAGTTTTGAAAAACTGTCTTGCTACTTCCTGTCCCGCGCCGATCTCGACGATGGTGCCGTATTTCTTTTCATCAAGATTGATACGCAATGCTTTTTCGAGAGTGTTACGGCTACTTATTCGCTTTGACACTACTTTATTGACGCGAGATGATTCTGATTTCACATGCAATCCCTAATGCTGAAGCGCATGTTCCTGTATAGATACAAGGTATCTATACAGGAAACCCGGACTTTGATGAGCTACAGGCATTTTGAATCGATCCCTCGGGATAAAAAAGGACAGTAGACGATAAACTGCAATCCAGCAGTTTGATTAATATCAATTTCTATGTCTGTATGCAGTAGGCCAGGTCCATGCCAGGAATCCTGTGAGCAGATTGTGGTCTGGATCCGACAGGGAAGATGAGGCCATACCTACAATGCCTGACTATGCAGATCGAATGATAAAAGCCCGTGAAGCAATTGATAAGGCGCGAGAGCAAGGTATTCCGGTCATTTTCATCCAGGAAGTACACCGCCCCGATCTTGTTGATTTTGGGAGAGAGCTCGACGGTAGCGAGGATATTCATTGCCTTGAGTCCGATCCCGGTGCCGATATTGCAGTTGAAGAAATGGGTTCTCTCCCAGCTGACTACCTGATCAAAAAAAGACGCTATTCGGCTTTCTTTGGCACCGATTTTGAGATTCTGCTGCGAGGATCAGCATACGGTTCAGTATCTCAGGATCAATGGACGGATGGCCTGTCACACTATAAAATGAACACAGGTGTTACCGTAGTATCGAACGACGTAAGCAACGTCCTCAGGAGATTTCGATAAAAAAGAAACATGAGCAAAGACCTAAACGACTTTTATAAAACAAGAAACATTCTGGGCGAAGAATACGAGCCCATGAAGGCAGTGAGGCACACCGAAATTCCTACCTTTATGCGCGCACCCTATCGCACGGACCTGGAAAATGTCGATATCGGTATTATTGGCATTCCCTACGATGGTGGTTTGACATTTCGTACTGGTGCACGTCACGGGCCGCGAGAAGTGCGTAACGAATCTTCTGTCATGCGCGCTATCAATATTTCGACAGATATTCGCCCCTATGAATTGGCGCGTATTGCAGACATTGGCGATGTGCAATTTAAAAATATGTTTTCGCTCGACGAGGCGATAAAGGATATAGAGCGTTTTTATGATGCGATTTTCGCGGCCAACGTTTTGCCACTGGGAATTGGGGGTGATCACTCCGTGAGCTGGCCAATCCTCAAGGCGTTGGGTAAAAAACACCAGGCGCCTGTTGCCGTTATTCATTTTGACGCTCATACTGATACCTGGTCCGAATTTCAGGGCTCCAAATTCCACCATGGCGCACCTTTCCGTTTAGCCGTAGAAGCCGGCGTGATCGATCCGAAGAAAATGATACAGATCGGAATTCGCGGAGGGCAGAACATATACGAAGGACTGGAATTCTGCGACGACCACGGCATTCGCATGATCAAGATCGAAGAGTTTGAAGATATCGGCTGGCTTGAAGCGACTAAGATCGCACGCGAGATTGTAGGTGATAGTCCGGTGTATCTTACCTTCGACATTGATTCACTCGATCCCGCATACGCACCAGGTACCGGGACACCTGAATCGGGCGGGATCACCATGCGCGAAGCGCAACGCATGTTACGTGAATTGCGGGGGCTGAAATTTGTTGGTGGTGACATGGTTGAAGTGTCGCCGCCGTTTGATCCTTCTGGGCATACCGCGCTTAATGGGGCGACAATTGTGTTTGAAATGCTTTGTTTGTTGGCGGAAAGGAAGGCGCAGGAAGTGTGATGTTTGGTAACGGTGGTGAACCTTGCTACTTAGAATATGAGCCTGAATTTCAAAGTCTGGAACAATGTAGAGAGTACAAGAAATTAACTCCTGGAATACCAGCACATGCCCATATCGCGCAAATTACCTTGTTTCTATAGCTCTTCAGGGATATTGGCGTCGAGACTGGCCCCCCGCTAGCCTCAATACACCTCTATGACTACGATTGCTGCTGGTAATTGTCACTAAGCAATTCCGAGATGGCGGGTCGGAACAAGGTTCTCCCGGATGGGTGTACTTTTTGCTATACCGCAGACATAATCACAGCGGACATAATTCTCTGGTTTTTACATTCCATTTCGTGGGACGATATTAACTAAAGCTTTCTACAGGTCAAACATTCGGAATTAATCTTGAAAATCACGAATTTAATAATTACATGCATGGCAAGCGGATTCCTGGCCCTATCCTGGCAGGCCATGGCCCAGGATAGTGATGATCTGGCCAAGCAGGCTCAGAACCCAATAGCTAACCTCATTAGCCTCCCATTGCAGAATAATACCAATTTCAATGTTGGGCCAAAACAGCGACCGCAAAATATCCTCAACGTTCAGCCGGTGTTGCCATTTTCGATCAATGAGAACTGGAACGTTATCACACGCACCATCCTGCCGGTGGTATACGTCTCCAGTGGCCAGGTCGGGGGTGACAAGGTATTGCCTTCCCCTACAGACTTTGGTTATTTATTCGGTCTCGGTGATAGCAGTTTCACGGCGTTCTTCTCACCAAAGGATTCCGGAAATCTGACCTGGGGTATCGGTCCGGTTGCTCTGATCCCAACTGCTACGGATGACTTGCTGGGTAACGATGAATGGGGTGGAGGTCTATCTGCGGTCTTCCTCGGCATGCCGGGTGACTGGGTAGTGGGCTCTTTGTTCAGTAATGTCTGGACGCCTGAGGAAAGCGATGGTGATCGCGCGGTGAATATCTTTACGTGGCAGTATTTCGTTAATTACAACATCCCTGATGGCAACGGGCTGTACCTTACATCGGCCCCCATTATGACCGCTAACTGTAATGCCGACAGTGATAATCGGTGGACGATACCCGTTGGCGGCGGTGTCGGCAAGATATTCAAAATTGGCAAACAACCGGTTAATGGACAGGTTTCCGCCTACTACAATTTCGAGAAGCCGGAATTCGCTGCGGACTGGCAACTCAGATTGCAATTGCAGTTCCTGTTTCCCAAATAAAAATCTATATTCGTGAGATCAAAAATTTAGCTCCTCGACCTAAATAAATTTACGGTAAAGACGTTTTCAATTGACTTTAACAGCAAAATTACATTCGACTCCACATTCTCACCAGGTTGACATAGCTTTGTTCAACCTGGTGTGTTGATTCCGAATCCGGGAAACTTTTAGATAAGCTTTCCTTTGCCAGATACAGTTGATAAAGGAGTTCACGGCGGTCAGCCCCGGGAACCAGGCTCTGCATCCAGGTGACGGCAACCAGCCGCTCGCCACGGGTCACATCCTGTACTTCGTGGCGTGACGAAGCCGGATACATAACGCCGTCACCCGCTGCCAGTTTTACCGCCTGGCGACCAAATGAAGTCTCGATCCTCAGTTCGCCCCCATCATATTCTTCGGCCTCATTGAGAAACAATGTGATGGCAATATCTGATCGATATCGACTACCCCGCCCCATTACCGGATCATCGACATGACTACCGTAGCCCATGCCTGTTCGATAGCGACAATAGTAGGGCGTTGACACGTTGTGCGGCAATCCTGCATTCAGGTAGGCCGTATGCCTGACCAGGGAGCCCATGACCAGATTGTTGAGCGCGCTCATGCGCTCCTCGCTGTCAGTCAGTTCCTCATTGCGTTTGTTGCGCCTTGCCTGCCTCCCTGCGGAAAGCTTGCCGTCAACAAATTCACCTTCGGCCAATCGCCTTCTTACCACAACCAACTGTTCTGCATTTAAAACTTCAGGTAGCCTGATCAGCATCTGTGTTTACACACCCCGGAATATTTTCCAAATCAATATTATTTCCATTACACTGGTAAGATCATTCATTGTCAATAACCCTCTGTTTATACCCATGCAAAAAGCCAGAATCCGCACCGGATGGAAAAATAAAAGTAAACAGATAACGGTGGCGGATTTTGCCAATGCAACGTCGGCAATCTGTTGGCGGATAGCGCTGAATGCAGCAAAAAATCTGCATCAGCAGGACTTTGTCTATGATAGCGATCAGCAACGAATTGATGTTATCGAGCAATACCTGTTTTTCTTTATCCATTGTACCGATCGGCTAATCTACGAAGACCTCGATCAAACTCAGCGCACTGATTTTATATCCAGTCTGTCTGCGGACTGCCGACGACATTACCTGCAAAATGCGCTTGAAATGATGGGGAAAAGCCCCGATCCCGGATCTTTTAACCATCGCCTCAACAGCGCAGCATCTTCTATGGCTGAAACCCATTTCAACCATCACCAACCCGGATACGACATGTACCGGTACCTCGGATCTTGCGTTCAGGAAATTATGGGAAATAGCCAGACCAATAAATGGGTGATCGATCAGGTGATGGATATTGACGGTCCCAACGCCTATAAAATTTTCAAACAGTCATTTGATAAACTGAAACGCAGCTCCGGATACTGAGGTTTACTGAGTCAGCTCTTCTGAATTTCCTGCGCCTTCGGCGGTAACCGTCCAGGCATAGGTACATGCTTCTACGCCATCCTCTGGAGATTCTTCGGTAAAGACACGACGAATGGGAACATGAATGGGGCTGGTAAGAAATGAAACAATCTGTCCCGCCATGCGTAGCACACCAATTTTCAGACCAAAGTCATCGAGGCTACCCTTTACCTGGATCGGGATTGCGAGGCTAAAAAACTCCGGATTTTTTGCTTTCGGTGCCAGTTTTATCTCAAGCTCACGGGTATTAAAGTCAATATCCATCTTACCCGCGATACGCATATTGCTGGTATCCAGATAAATGGCTTCTTCTGACATTACCCCTTGTTCCAGTCTGGTTCGCACGACAACACAGTTCATTTCCGACTGATCCTTCTCGGTAGATTTATCCATGATTGCCGATAGCAGGTTGACTGCCCATAGATCGACAATACCTGCCGAAAAATTCTTCGGTACCAGGCCAAAATCGAAATGGCCTGAAGCATTGGCCATAATGGAGGCTGGATCAGCAGCTATAGAATCCAGATCCAGATCCATATATATTTTTCCACCCATATCTGCGCCCGGCTTCAGGCGACGAATTAATACACCAAGATCAAAGTCCTCAATATCAGCCCTGATTTTGAGTGCCACATCAGTCGCCGTGGGTGTATAGTCCAAACTGGCTTCAAAATGCCCGCCGGGGATTTCAAGGGCAATGGGCTCGATTTGCAGTCGGCCCTCTTTGAGCGCCAACTTCACTTTTGCCGACCCCAGTTCGTCTTCTCCTGATAATAAATTTTTAGCAGCAATTTTGATATCTGCATCAATGGAATTCAGGGCTTCATATGACAGCAGGTTTCTGGCACCATTGTGTCGGGATTTTACTGAATTATCATCATTTTCAGGTTCTGCTTTTTCCTCTTCTGTATTGTCTTCGTCACCATCGGAAGACGAGTCCTTTACCTGATCCGCTTGCGCCGTTATAAAGTTATCGAGCTGCAATAACTCGGAGACCAGTGAGATGTCCAGAATTGGTTTTTCCTGCGCCAGGTTTAAATTGAAACTGCCATTGAGGCTACTTTCCCCAACTTTCAGATTCAGCGCTGATAAATCAAAAACCTGGGGTTTGATATCAAGCTTTGATTCAAGTGATACCGGACCAACAGGCGGCAAATCAAGTTTTAACAACCCGTTCATCCGGTCGATTCGCCGACTGTCAATCTTTAATCTGACTGACATGTTGGCAGATGAAATGGGTAACTTGATATCGCTATCAAAGCTGAGATTGGTTTCAAGTAGTTCAGCCTTGATTGACAGCGGCAATTCTTCCTGATGAGTAACATATTCGACCAGGGGTGCTCCGGAAATCAACAGCTTGACCGGCACCTCTTCGATGGCTCCGTCAAGAGCCAGGGAAATGTTATTGCCCTGCTCTACTGAAATTTTTCCATCCAGACCATTGATATTGAAACTCGATTCTGTATTGGGCACCGAAACTGTCCAGTTTCCATCTTTAACGACGAAAATCATGCTGGATTTGTTGAGGATTTCCTTAAGGCTATCTCCTGTCACCGTAATGTCCATACCGACATCGCCCAGTGATGCCTGCATTCCTTCCACCAGACCCAAAGTAGCCAGAATTACCCCTACATCAATATCTCGGACACCGAGTGCCAGATGCACTTCCGGTTGCTCGCCGTTGAGGTGCATATTCCCTTTCCCGGCCACCTGCTTGCCAAAAATTTCGCCTTTGGTCTTAAAACCCCATGGTTTACTCTTGTCCAGCAAATCGGTGATCGAGTCACCTTGCAAGTTCAATTGGTAGTTTTTATCCTCCACCAGACCATCGAGATTCAGTTCAATAGGCTGGCCTTCCGCAGCCGTACCCTCCATTGATTCCAACAGGAAAGAGAACGATTTATCCAGTGCGGCATCGGTATAATTTACCGCAATTTGTTGCAGAGAAAGATGATTCAGGCCGGTAAATTGAATATGATTCTTCTGTCCCTGTTGACCCGTATTCCCGACATCCTGGGGCGTTTCTTCCTGCAATTTTTTCTCTTTCCCGGGCACTGTTTTACCAGATTGGCCAAACACCCAGTTCGGACTACCCTCCGAATCGCTCTCCAGGTTCAGGGTCACATTTTCTGCGCTGATATCTGCAATATTGACCTCACCCTTGAGCAGTAAAAAAATTCCCAACTGCATACGGACAAATCCTGCATTCAGCAGGGTTGGACTGTTCCCACCTTCGACATTAGCAATTTTGACGTCCGAAATGTCAATTGCCGGCCAATTGGAAAACTCCAGTTCAACCGGACCTTCTATGGTCACGTCCCTGCCGAGGGCGCTACTGGCTGCTGTTTCCACTCCCCCCCGCATGAAATCCAGATTCACCGTAATGCCGGAAAAAATCAGAACCCCGATTGCGAATACCAGCAACACCAGTATCGCTGAAATGGATTTTAATATTACAAGGAACAAAGTTTTCATGGAAATACTGACTCGCTATTCTTTTATTAGGCCAACATTTTGTGAGGCCAACAACATAGTCTGGCCAGCTAGAGAGATTCCGAGTCTACATTAGTCTGGCAATGAAGTTCCTTACCAAAGTCCAGCCACGCAAGTACGCCCTGCCCTTCGCACAGTCTGAATAACCTTCGCTATAACAGGCTGATTTCTGTTTTTAAATCACCGAACGGGATTTATCTTGTGCGTGTTAACGGATTTCCGGACCCCGGCAAACTGCCAGAATGAAAACCCGTCGACTTCCTGACAAATGGTCCAACACACTACGATTAATGGGTTCAGGCAACCCATTTTTCCGCACTATCTGTATTTTTTTCCCTGCCATCGGTATACCCTGCTTCCCAACTTTCGGTAATACGTTGTTCTTCGATTTTGGGATTTCCCAGAAAACCACTGGCCCAACCAACAATATACTCGCCGATTACATTCTTCTTTTCCAGATCGGAAATTGTTTGATAGTAAAAACTGGTCATATCAATCACTGGTTCAATTCAAAGTTCTATTCTATCAGTTGAAATTCAGTTGAATACTACCCTTTGTAATAGTGCCGCTCTATCGCTTCGGTGATATTCCAGGTACATTGGGTATGCGGCATTACGGTAACCAGGTCACCCTCGGAAATTCTCACGGTCTCTCCGCCAGACACTTCAATCTGACCCGCACCTTCTACAATATAGCTGGTTTCCGTATGCAGATAACTGCGATCACTGGTTCCTGGTGGCTCACGAACGAGCGGCCAGTCGTCGACATTTAAAACTTCCAGTTTCATCGGCGAAGGATCCTGTTCCACTAACACCTGATTCATTACAATTGCCAATTCGTGATTTATTTTTAGATCGAAGAGTCGGTTCAGAGTTAGTATATCATCCCGTGGAAATTTTCCATCCTTTAATGAATGCCTGAATGAACACTATGAATTCACTTGACCTCACCGTCGTCACAGGTGACGATACCAGAACCATTACTGTCACTACAGTGATGGTAGAAGACGCCAAACCAATTTTTGAAAGTATGGATCGGGATATGAGTAGTGGCGGCAAACTGGGTCGGCACTTTATTGAATCACCCGATGTTATTCAGCGTTGTCAGATTGCGGGTGGCCGTCTGTTGACTGCGTTACATACGCAAAACCAGGCCTCCATGACCCTGATGGCAGCCTATATTCTATGTCGATTGCCGGGGATAAAAACGGTTAATCTGAATACCGAAGGAGAGGCTGAAGAAACCATGTTTTACGATCATGATAACGCGCTAATGTCATGACGATGGAAAACAGACAGTCTGGGACAAATTTTCGCGAACTGGGCACCGGGACTTTTATTTATGCCCTGGATCATGCACTTGATCTGGATACCTGCAACACCATGATCAAACGATTCGAGCAATGCCCCGAGCAACAATACCGTGGCAGAATTGGTCAGCAGGAAAATCTGGAACAAAGCATAAAACGCTCCATTGATTTACGCATCAGCGGCCGCGAGGACTGGTCTGATATTGATGCAATACTAAAACAATCACTATCCCATGCGCTGAGTCTTGTCGCTGGACTTCACCCTTTCTTCCAGGTCAACCGATTGAACGACATTGGCTATAACATGCAAAAATCCGCACCCGGGAACTACTATCACTGGCATATAGATGGTGGCCCGGGCGAGTTTACCAAACGTCAGCTGGTTGCCATCTGGTATTTGAATGACGCGGCCGGACAGGGTGGTGAAACCGAATTCTATTTCCAGAAAATCAGCGTCAAACCAGAAGCGGGCATGTTATTACTGTTCCCTCCTTTCTGGACCCACCTGCATCGGGGAAAAATAGTTGCAGAAAACACAAAATATATCGCCACCACCTGGATATGCGTGTCTTGAACCGGTTCAGAAAATGATCACGACGCCGACGGCTTGACCGGGAGAACAAAACGCAGATAGAAATAGCCCAACAGACCTGACAATAGTGATCCAACCAGAATACCCAGTCGATCATCCATCAGATTTCCACTACCACTTTGTTCGAATGCCAGACCGCCGACAAACAAACTCATGGTAAAGCCGACACCGCATAAAATGCCAACTCCATAGAGTCCTTTCCAGTCGATGCCATCTGGTAGTTTGGCCAATCCCAGAGAAATCACCAGCCAGCAACAGACAAATACTCCCAGCTGCTTACCCAAAAACAGGCCCGATGCAATACCAAAGGGCACTGGCTCAAATAGCGTGGAAATTGATACCGCTTCCAGTGAAACACCCGCATTGGCGAAAGCAAACACCGGTAGTATAAAAAAGGCAACAATAGGATGAAGGCTGTGTTCCATGTACTTTGCCGGTGAGAAACCAGGCCTCTCCGGATCCTTCAGCGGAATAAAAAATGCCAGCACAACACCAGCCAGCGTTGCATGCACACCCGATTTGAGTACGGCCAACCACAATATCGCACCGACAAACAAATAACTTGGAAGGTCAGCAACGCCACGCCGGTTCATAATGTACAAAACAGCAAGACAACCAGCAGAAACGATGAGGGAAAACTGAGATAATTTACCGCTATAGAAAATCGCGATAATGATAATGGCACCAATATCGTCAATAATGGCGAGAGAAGTGAGGAATATTTTCAAACTGATAGGTACTCGACTACCGAGCAGCGCCAATACGCCAAGGGCAAATGCAATATCGGTGGCGGCCGGAATTGCCCATCCGTTCATCGCCACAGCATCGCCATGGTTAAAGATGATATAAAATATTGCCGGTACCAGCATGCCGCCAATAGCACCGGCAACCGGTAAAATCAGCTGCGAACGGTCGGATAATTCTCCCTCAACCAGTTCACGCTTGAGTTCCAGCCCCACCATAAAAAAGAATATGGCCATCCAGAGATCGTTAATCCACAATAGCGCAGGTTTCGAAACACTAAAATCCTCGATTCTCAATTCGCCCGTGATACCCAACAATTTGTCATAGTAAGGCGCAAGGGGTGAATTGGCACAAACAAGCGCAGCCACCGCAGCTACCATCAGCAGGATGCCACTGGCGGTTTCTTTCTTTAAAAAATTTCGAATGGACTCGGTAATCATCTAAACTGGTGGTTTTTACAGGGCTCAGGCAATCCTCTGACGGAACTTCTGTGCCACTTGATTGAAACTGAAGCAGGACCGAAAAAGATACCCTGAAGCGGGTTATATAAAATTTCTCCCGTTTAGTTTACCATGGTTACCACGGCATCAAATACAGAAACAGATTGACCATGTTTAAAAATACAGCAACAACCATCATTCAAGTGTTTGTGGTGATTTACACATTAACTACAATGGCTGCTTTGGCTGCTGAAGACTGGTCGAGCGAGGAGGTTGCAGGGTTGGTCACCGAACTCGCACTCTCTCTGGAAGTCATTTCTGAATTGGCCGACGATGGCAGCTCTCAACCCGAAGCACTGCAGGAAAAAAACTTTCGTGCTGCGCTGATTGATCTCAGACAATTGATCAGTGACACCAGAGAACTGGAAACGATGCTGATTGACGGGGACAGCATGCAGCAAACCGTCCCTCAATATCGCCAGATAACGAGGCGCAGGGCAAGCGTCAGATTCTACGCAGAAAGTACGGTCATCGACGATGCCATTCGCCAGCAGGCAGATAGCACCATGTCACTATTTGACAAACTGGATACCTACTATCGGTAACGTGCTACAGATGGCCCACTTCGATTAACAAATCAATAGTGGGCGACAAATTTTACACCATTATCGGGATAGCTCCTTGACTGCAGCACCCAACACGACCAGGGAAATGCCGGTGGTGAGCAGATCAATACCCACCAGTATACCAATAGCCCATACCCCCGATAACGGCCACTGATTCCAGATAAGACTTCCCAGCACCAGGGACAGGACGCCGCCCAGCAACAACCATACCCATCCGGGACTGGGTCGAAACTTGAATGATGCGATGATTTTCCAGAGGCCTTCAACAACAAAGTAAATCACCAGCAATAAGGTCAGGGTACCAAGCCCGAGTATTGGGTGCGCCAGCACCATAATACCCGCGAGGCCGGTAATCCCACCGAGGATAATTGGCATCACTTTGTCGCGCCAGGAATCACCACCCAGGCCCTGTACTACCTGGGCAATACCGGCAACCAGCAGTGTCAGGCCCACAATAATTACCACGGTTCCGGCAGCAACAGCGGGTGCGGCGAGAGCGATTATTCCAAGGACAATGGAAATATATCCGATTATTTTCAAGCGTTTTCCGCTCGGAGCTGCGTTAGTATTCATAAGATTTTCTCTGTAGTAGTGAAATTTTATTCGTTTGACAAGGAAAGCTTTAGCTCACTGAACATAATGCGCAATGCTAAAATGTAGTCACACCCTTTATGTTAACACTGGTATTTTACCAGTATCTATACGTTTGAATCAGTACCGACGGGAGTTTTACAAGATGACAGCCAAGCCTGAAATAAGGGAAATTCGACCAGCAGAATTCGAAGCTCTCGGACAATTGATGGTTCGCGTTTACTCTCAATTGTCAGGCTTTCCCGACAAGGATCAACAGCCAGAATATTACAAAATGTTAGCCAATATAGGGGACCTGGCTAAAACTCCTGAAACAAAAATACTGGTCGCGCTGTCACCAAACAATAAATTACTCGGCGGCATCGTGTACATCGGCAACATGAAATATTATGGTTCCGGAGGCATAGCCACCGAATTAGTTAATACATCCGGAATTCGTCTGTTAGTTGTGGATAAAAATTCAAGAGGTGCAGGTACGGGAAAGGCGTTAACGATTGCCTGTATAGTTTTGGCCAGAGAACGAAAACACCTGGAAGTTGTATTGCATTCTACCCAGGCAATGAAAGTGGCCTGGTCACTCTATGAAAAACTGGGATTCAAAAGATCGACAGAGCTGGATTTTTCCCAGAGTAAATTTCCGGTATCCGGGTTTCGACTCAAACTCCTGGATTAGTAACCTGGTTCGCTCACAGATGCCTTCGTCTGTCCATGTGTCGAATCCACGCAGGTAAAACCATCGCCCAGGTTTCCTGGTCTGACCATCACTGAAAGCTTGATTGCTCGAGCCACAGCACAACCTGTTCCACAAGCGCATCGCTGGCGTCAGTGAAATAATGATCGGCATCTTCGACAGCTACCTGCTTTGAAGAGGGATGGCCATTCTTTTCGAGTAGATTCCGCCGTTCAGGCAGCATCGAGAGTGGTGCCGGGAATTCTTCAGTGCCATAAATATCGAGTACAGGCACCTGCATATTTCCAATGGGGAACGAGGTTTTCAGTTTTTGTCCCGCGTCGGTAGCGCCGAGACCTATGGCGATATATCCCTGGATAGAACCATCACCCGTATTGTTTAACCAGTCATTGGTCATATGCGCGCTGCAACTGTGAGATGCCAGAATGATGGTTTTTTCGCCCTGATCCCGGAGAAATTTGATCGCAGCCTCTATTCGTTTGTGAGCCATCGGAAATATCGGGATGTAATCGTAATAGGTTTTTCCTTTTTCCAGCACCGGCATTTGCAACGCCAGCGTGGTCCAGCCATGTTCCGCCAGTTCGACCCGCAGAGGGCCTGCGACGTACTGTTCTTCGGGGCTGGAATCACGACCATGCATCACAATGACCGCACCAGAGGAATTTTCAGCCTCCAGGTGAATAGCGAGAAACTGGTGCTCACTGGCGCTTAACCAGACGGCTTCGCCATCGAAGATATCCGGCTCAATTTGCTCTGCAATACGCTGCTCGCGCGCGTAATCTGGTTTCTCGTCGGCCAGTAACAGACTGGATGCAAGAACAGTCAGCAACAAAGTCAGTTTAAGCAAATTCATCTTTCAATTCGAACGATTACTTGAGATCTAATTATCCAATAACAGGGGGGTAGTCGCAATATTACCGTGATTCCGGTCAATAAATCAGGTCAATGGTATTATTGACCCGCGACATAAGGGCACTATTTTGCAGTTGTTCCGGGTCAGGGACTTACACAGGGCGGGTTGGTGTCATTCCTGCGCATCCATGCGACCACGACATAGTGGCCATCCTGGCCATAAAATCCTCCGCTAAAAGAGGCTTGTTCCGAGGCTGTTTTTGAGATCGTTACGACTTCTCCAACGCTTCCTGTAGTGCTGGTACAGCGACAAACAGATCTTCGTTCCAGCCGTAGTCAGCGACCTGGAAAATCGGTGCTTCCTCATCGTTATTGATCGCAATAATGACCTTGGAATCCTTCATTCCCGCGAGATGTTGAATTGCGCCAGAGATACCCACAGCTACATACAAATCCGGTGCCACCACCTTGCCAGTCTGACCAACCTGGTAGTCATTGGGAACAAATCCGGCGTCTACCGCTGCACGGGAAGCCCCTACTGCGCCACCGAGAAGATCAGCCAGTTTTTCCAGCATGGCAAAATTTTCACCATTTTGCATCCCGCGACCGCCGGAAACAACGATGCGGGCTGAGGTCAGTTCCGGACGTTCACTACTACTCAGACTCTGTTCAATAAACGTGACCCGGTCGGTTGCGTCAGCAGGATCAATATCACTCACTTCACCACTACCGCCATCGGCATTTGCCAACTCAAACGCTGTGGTACGCACCGTGAGCATGATTACCGCATCAGAAGATTGTACCGTCTGCAAAGCGTTACCGGCGTATATTGGTCGTACAAACGTGTCCGCCGCAACTACTTCACTGATATCCGATATCGCCTGCACGTCGCATAGCGCCGCGGCATAGGGAATCAAGGCCTTGCCGAATGTGGATGCCGGCGCCATCACATGGGAATAGTCTGCAATATTGGCTTGCACCAGTGCAGCCGTGTTCTCCGTGATTTCGTTGGCGTAGGTTGCCGCGTCCGCGCACAGCACTCTGGATACGCCATTAATTTTTGCGCACTCCGCAGCAATGTCACTGCACCCCGATCCCGCTACCAAAACGTGAATATCACCACCGACTTTTGAAGCCGCGGTAACGGTATTAAGTGTGCCAGGAGAAAGCTGGCCTTTGGCATGTTCTGCGACTACCAGAATACTCATCTAGATCACCTTCGCTTCGTTCTTCAATTTATCGACCATTTCCGCTGCACTGGAAACCATGACACCCGCATCGCGGGCAGGTGGCTCACCTACTTTCACCACCGTCAGTCGATGACTGGCTTCCACCCCAAGATCTGCCGGACTCAGCGCTTCTATGGGTTTCTTCTTGGCCTTCATAATATTTGGCAAAGATGCGTATCGTGGTTCGTTAAGACGCAGATCAGCAGTCACAACAGCGGGTGAGGTAATTTTCAAACTCTCGAGGCCGGCATCAATTTCCCGGGTAATATCAAATCCGGAATCTGTTTTTTCAATTTTCGAGATGTAGCTGCCGAGAGCTCGACCCATCAACGCAGCCAGCATCTGCCCGGTCTGATTGTTGTCATCATCGATTGACTGTTTGCCAAGAATGACCAGATCAGTACCTTCCTTATCAGCTACAGCCTTGATAATTTTTGCCACCACCAGCGGTTCAAGGGGTGTTTCACTAAACACATGCACCCCTCGATCAGCACCCATTGCGAGCCCGCTACGGATAGTCTCAGCAGCTTTTTCTGCGCCTACCGAAATAAGTATTACCTCGTCCGCATGGCCAGCTTCCTTGATTCGAAGTGCCTGTTCAACGGCGATTTCGCAAAATGGATTCATTGCCATTTTTACATTGGTGGTTTCGACACCGGTGCTGTCCGCTTTAACCCGGACCCTGATATTGGCGTCAATGACACGCTTGACTGGAACCAGAATTTTCATTGGGGAGTTCTCCTCAGGAAATAGTACTTTCTGCCTTAAAAACAGGCCCGAATTCTACCCCAGAGAAGCTATTGGAGAGAACCCGTAGTGAGCGCGTATTTAAGGTTATTTTGCAGTCGCAAATTTGTCAGAAAACGACGTTAACTAGTGTTCCAGGAACGGAAAAGCCGACCTGATGCGTTAGAATAGCGCCCCATTCGCCGACCCTGTTGAATTTGACCTTGAAAACACCGCCACAAGCGTTTTTGACCACCGCCATCGATGCAGCAAATGCTGCCCGCAAAGTGGTTAACAAGCACTTCCGTACGAGGCTGAGCGTTGACAGTAAACAGGATAAAAGTCCGGTAACCATTGCCGACCACGAAACCGAGGAGGTCATGCGAGATTTAATTCTTGGCCGCCATCCGGATCACGGATTTTTCGGCGAAGAAGGTGGCGATCAATCTGCCAACAAAGAGTGGCGCTGGATTATAGATCCCATAGATGGCACCAAAAGCTTCGCTACCGGCAAACCAACTTTTGGTACCCTGGTGGCTTTGCTCCATGGAGACACACCGGTACTTGGCATTATTGATCATGCCATGCTGAACGAGCGCTGGACTGGTGTAATTGGGCAACCAACCACACTCAATGACGAAATTTGCGCAACCAGTGAAGTGATCATCCTGGAGCAGGCGACAATTTACTCTACCACCATGGATATGTTCGACAATCAATCCTTTGAACAGTATTCCAGGCTATCTGAACACTGCAAGTTTCGTGCCTTTGGCGGCGACTGCTACTGCTATGGTCTGGTGGCTTCCGGCTACACCGACATGGTGTGCGAAGCAGATCTCAAGCCTTATGATTACTTCGCATTGATTCCGGTAATTGAAGGGGCAGGTGGGTGTATCAGCGACTGGCAGGGAAAACCCCTGACCATGGATTCCGGAAACCAGGTCATTGCCTCTGCTAACCGAACATTGCATCAGGTAGCGGTGGAACAACTTAACCTCTAATTTCAGGAGCATTCAGAAAAATGGCACAATTCGTTTTCACCATGAATGGCGTCGGTAAGGTAGTACCGCCAAATCGCCAGATATTGAAAGATATTTACCTTAATTTTTTCCCCGGCGCAAAAATTGGCGTATTGGGATATAACGGTTCCGGCAAATCCACTCTGCTCAAAATTATGGCAGGGCTTGATACCGATATTCTCGGCGAAGCGAGACCCCAGCCAGGGTTAAGTATTGGCTACCTGGCGCAAGAACCAGAGTTGGACGAAACCAAAGACGTTCGAGGAAATGTCGAGGACGGTCTGGGCCCGATCAAGGAGGCGCAGGAAAAACTGGACGCCGTGTATATTGCCTATGGTGAACCCGATGCCGATTTTGATGCCCTTGCCACCGAGCAGGCCCGACTGGAAGCGATCATCCAGGCCGCCGATGCGCACAATATTGACCACAAGCTGGAAATAGCCGCCGATGCACTGCGACTGCCGCCCTGGGACGCTGAAATCAAAAATCTCTCCGGGGGAGAAAAGCGTCGGGTAGCTCTTTGCCGATTATTGCTTTCCAATCCGGATATGTTGATACTGGATGAACCGACCAATCACCTTGATGCCGAGTCCATCGCCTGGCTGGAACGGTACTTACATGAATTTGAAGGTACCGTGGTAGCGGTCACCCATGATCGATATTTTCTCGACAATGTCGCCGGATGGATTCTCGAACTCGATCGTGGCCAGGGAATTCCATGGGAAGGAAACTATTCCTCCTGGCTGGAGCAAAAGGAGAAACGCCTGGAACTGGAGCAAAAATCCGAAGCTGCCCGCATTAAATCCATGAAGGAAGAACTGGAGTGGGTGCGCGCGGGGACAAAAGGTCGCCACAGCAAAAGCAAGGCTCGCCTGAAGCGTTTTGATGAACTAAGTTCCAGCGACTACCAGAAGCGTGCAGAGACCAATGAGATCTATATCCCCCCCGGGCCGAGGTTGGGTGATCTGGTCGTAGAAGCCAACAATGTCGCGAAATCATACGGTGAAAATCTGCTCTATGAAAACCTCAACTTCAAGCTGCCAAAGGGCGGAATTGTCGGTATTATTGGTCCCAACGGTGCGGGAAAGACCACCCTATTTCGCATGATTACCGGTCAGGAGCAACCGACCAGCGGCGACTTTCGGGTCGGGGAAACGGTTAAGACAGCCTATGTGGATCAGTCCCGGGATATTCTCGATGGCAGCAAAACAGTTTTTGAAGAAATCTCCGGTGGTGCCGATATCATGCTGGTCAATGGCTATGAGGTGCAATCCAGACGCTATGTCGGTCGCTTCAATTTTAAAGGTTCCGATCAGCAGAAGAAAATTGGCACTTTGTCCGGAGGAGAGCGTAACCGGGTTCATCTGGCCAAGGTATTAAGTGATGGTGGCAACCTGTTACTGTTGGACGAGCCCACCAACGATCTCGATGTGGAAACGCTACGTGCGCTGGAACAGGCTATTCTGAATTTTCCGGGATGTGCCGTGGTTATTTCCCATGATCGCTGGTTCCTTGATCGCATCGCTACCCACATCCTCGCCTTCGAGGGTGATTCCAGAGCGGTGTGGTTCGACGGCAACTACAGCGACTATGAAGAAGATTACAAAAGACGCCGCGGTGATTCGGTCAAACCAACCCGAATCAAGTATAAAAGGCTCAAGTAAGTACCCCGGGAGCCGATCGAAATTCGGCGATCGTTGCTCCCGCACCTCCTTCTGAATTCTGGCTACCGGGTTCAGGACACCTGGGTCAATAAAACAATAGAGCCACAGGCAAATATAAGCGCAATCATCTTGCGGGTATTCAAGCGTTCCATACCAAGCGCTAGCGAGATGCCTAAAGCAACGACAAAACTCAAATTGGCGATGGGAACAACCACACTGGCCTCTCCACGTTCCAATGCGGCGTATAAAGTACTGACGATTAAATAGACGAGCAGTCCGGCAATCAGGGAGTATTTGATCTTGGCACCGGTTATCCGCACCCTTCTCTCTCTGAATACCGCGTAAGAAATGCCGCCGATCATCCAGCAGGCCGAAGCAATCAATAACATGGTCGATCCATTGGTGCCTAACGACAAGCCGGCTTTGGTCACTACGCTGAAACCCGCTCGCAACATGGACGCCAGGATAACTATCCAGAAAAACAAATTTAACTTTTGTAGTGCCAAATTATTTCCATTGCGTTGATAAAAAAACAATGCAGCTGCAATACCGCATATGACTCCCGGCACCTTAAAGGAACCCAGCGATTCGCCAAGGAAGAGAAAAGACAGAATCACCACACCAATAGTGTTCAATCGATAGATAGTTGAGCCAAGGCTGACCGGTAGATGGGTCAAACTTTCGATAAGTAACAAGTTTGACAGCGTCACCAGTACACCCGCAGAAAGTCCGTATTGCAGGGTATTCAGATCAAGGGAAACAGATTTCCCGGAAAAGTTCAGGGTGATGAATTGTAGCAACCCCCATACAGCGCCCATTCCAGCCAGAAACATGCCCCGGGACCGTTGTTTCAGCGCGTAACGTTTATAAACAACATCAAGACATCCCGCAAACACCAGGCTTAACAACGCATAGCCTATTGCCTGATAGCTAATGCTCATCAAGGACACAAAACTGGAAGGTAAAGAATATCGGGAATCGCCCGCGCACAGTAAATTGGTATTTACAGGTTGACATCATCGAAGAACAAATCATCTAATAGCCTGTTAGCGCCTATGATTACGTCCCATGATGCAGGTCATTGGCGATCCTGGGATCAGTAACTTACACTATTCACCGGGAAGAAAACACATGCGATTTGTCC
>CAYOGN010000112.1:0-16262 GCA_964403545.1 uncultured Gammaproteobacteria bacterium | reverse complement strand
CGTTTCTCCGGTGATATTGATCGCCGCCACTCGCGCATCCTCTGCGATCAGGCGGTGCACCAGAAAGGGTTCACTGACCGCAATTTTCTGTATCGCAGCCAGTTCATCATCACTCATTGATTGGGCATCTTCATACAGATCGGCTACGATAAGGTCGTCTTCCTCGGCTACGGTGTGCTGATAGTTGGACAAAGAATCCACCCGAATTGAAAAAGGGGTTTCCCATGCCCGTTCGGTAATATCGACGATGGCAGCTAATGTTTCCCGGGTAAATACTTTGCCATTTTCCGGTGCGATGACGAACAGAACGTTGTCATTTTTGGTATAGGTGTCCTGCAGGCCTTCGAATGCCAGCAGATGTGGGTCGTCACCAGAGAAGAACACACGATAGTCGTTGGTGAATCCGAGAAATTGGCCACCGGACGCTGCCGCCATGGCGATAACGAGGGAGACTACCAGGGTCAGAACCCGATGATTGGTGACCCAAATTCCCCATTTGGTTGCGAATTGTTCCATAGATGTTTACCGGTAATTAGTCAAATTTGAACGAGCCTTCCGCGCCCTTAACGTCGGGGACGGAGTTGCTCCAGATAGTGAATCAAGCCGGCGCCACACTGCAAAAGTGTATCCAGACTACGAGAATTTTTTGCCATCGCCATACAGCCGTTCAGGGTTGCATTGATCATCAATGCAATGGATTCTGCTGAGACATCGCCGGTCACATTACCCGCTTCCTGCCCCCGTTTGAGTGCTTCCACCAGTGCTTCGTGTTTCCTTTGATAGAGGGCGTCAATACGTTTCTGAAACGCGCTGTCAAGAGGGGCCATCTCCTGGGAAAAGTGATCCAGAGGACAACCAAGTGCGACATCCTCATCACTCATTTGGGCCGCAGATTCGTTTAGATGGTGGACCAGTACTGTGATCGGATTGTCAGTTTTATCGAGCACCTGGATAAAAGTAGAATCGATATATTGGCTGAAAACTTCGTCCAGCAAAGCAAGACCGATGTCATTTTTGCTGGAGAAATAATGGTAGAGCGCGCCCTTGGTCACACCGGCACTGGTGATCATGTTTTGAATACTGGCTGCCTGAAAGCCGTTCAGATGAACTTCTTTGAAGGCTGCGAACAGAATCTTCTGCCGGGTAGTTTGTGGTGGGTCCTGATACCAGCTCAGCCACCAGCTTTCCTGAGCAATTTTTTTTGCAGTGGATTTCATGGTCGCGAGTGTACATACCGACCATTTGGTATGTCAAGGAATTTAGTTAGACTTTGTCGTCGTAAGCCGTAGTTAATTTTTTTATTAGCGAAGATTATATTTGAATCCAGAGCTTCCAGGGAGTAGAGCTGACACGCAGTTTTAGTAAAAAATCTTGGCCAGTGTAAAATATTCTGGATAAAGTATGAGTAATACTATACCAAATATATACCAAAAACCCAATATTATACCAAAAAGGTTAATTAATAGTTTTTTATTGCCGCTCTAACCAGTAGAATAAACCTCGTGTAAACCACGATAAGCTGAAATTCCAGGTTGCGCAAGGTATCAATTAAGATTATTAAAATTTAAAAAACTGAGAGGAAATTGAACTATGGGTAATGAACTATCATCGCTAGTCGTCATATTTACCGAGTTTTATTACTGGGTAACCGTGGTGTTTATGTTTCTGATCCACGTCGGCTTCTGTATGTATGAAGTCGGTGCATCACGCTACAAGAGCCATATGCACACCCTGATGAAAAACACCATGCTGATCCCACTGGTCACCATCACGTTTTTCTTTTTCGGGTGGTGGATCTATTTCGCATTCGTCAATGGCCCGTGGATCATCGGCCCCCTGGTTGATGCCCCCTGGGCGACTCCCTGGAGCGAACTGATGGGCGCGCATATGGGTGGTTTGGCAACTCAGGATACGCTTACCGCAGACGACACTGCTTACTGGGCACGTATTAACGGTGTGTTCTGGGCTGCTTTCCTGTTGTTCTCCTGGACCGCTGCATCCATTGTTTCAGGATCGGTTATTGAGCGTATTCGCCCCAGTGCTTTCTGGATCCTCGCAGTTCTGATCGGTTCAGTTTGCTGGATTATCGACGCTGCATGGGGCTGGTCGTGGAATGGCTGGATGGTACAGAAACTTGGTTACCACGATGCCTATGCGTCCGGGGTTATCCATGCCATAGCCGGTGGTTTTGCCCTTGGTGTACTGGTGGTGCTGGGGCCGCGAATTGGAAAATTTGCCGCCGATGGAACACCGAGAGATATTAATCCGCATAATCCCTGGCTGGTGACGATTGGCCTGTTTCTGATCTACACCGGATTCTGGGGATTTTATGTTGCCTGTAATATTCCGATCATCGATATCTATGGCGGGGCGATGCTGGATGTAGCGGATAAATCGTATTTCAGTGCGACCAATATTTACCTGCAACCCACAACCCTTTCAGCCATTACCCTGAACTTCCTGATGTCGCTGTCGGGTGGATTGATGGCAGCTTATATTGTTTCAAAGGGTGATGCTTTCTGGACTTACTCCGGCGGTCTCGCCGGGGTTATCGGTGCTTCCGCCGGTAATGACCTCTACCATCCGATTCAGGCCATGTTGATTGGCGCGGTGGTGGTTGTCATCATCTACAAGATGCACTACTGGGTTGAACGTCGCTTCAAGATTGATGATGCGGTAGGTGCGGTTGCAGTGCATGGTTACGCCGGCTTTCTGGGCGTAGTGATTGCCGGCTTTATGTTGTGGGGTTACCCGTCATCACCATTTGAGGGTTATGCTGCGATTACACCGTGGGGAAATTTTCTCGGCGCAATCATTATGTTCTTCGTCCTGGGGTTTGTCCCGGCCTGGATCATGTCCAAGATACTGCATGGCATGGGTATGCTTCGGATTCCTCGCGAAATTGAAATGGTAGGTCTGGACATCAATCTCGAAGAGCAGCGCGAAGCCGATGCACGTGGTGTCAGGGATGCTATTCGTAGCGAAGCCTAGACGTAACTTCTACATCCAAAAATTTAACTATTATTAAGCGGAGAAAATCATGGCAACAGGTATGGTAGAAAACTGGGTCAACGTAGATGTTACAGGCCCCATTTATCCTTTCGTCGGGACTGAGTTCCTGCTCGTAATCATCGGTCTGGCTTTCTGGATCATTTGGCACATTTGGCAAATCAAGGAAGAAAATGCTGAATTCCGTGAAGATGTCGAGAAAATCAATAAACGGGGTGGCATTGGCAAGGTTCTGGACGACGAATCCAGAAGAGAGACCAGCGATATGACGGGCGGATAATTCGCTTATCGGTAAATCTTTTGTTTATCTATAGCCCCTTCATGGCGCAGGCTGTGAAGGGGCTTTCTCTTCTTTGATCCACAGGGCGCTCAATTCCATACCGTCACGGCCAGTGCTGTACATCGTGCCATTGGTGGTGTCGCTGGTACTGGTTTTTTATTACCTGAACCTGAAACAGGAATGCTCCACCCAGGCTGATACCAGAATGTATTTCGAGCAACAGGTCCGCGAGGCTGCCGATGCCAAAAGTATTCTGACGTTAGCGGATATCACCAGGTTCCCCTGGCAGCAAGTCAAGGGATTTACAAGTTTTAAGCCCCGGCATCAAAAAAGAAAATGCCCATTTAGCTGGGACTGGCCCGGCGAGGATCGCCAGTCAATCATTGACTCAGGGTTACTGTCGGTATTGATCTTCGTCAATGAAGGCGCCATTGCCGACTACGTTGAGTTTCGCAATGACCGAATTTCTATCGAGGATTTTGAAAAAGGGCTGACTCCAGAAACCGCCAGGTTCGAGGTCAGTCGATCGGGATTGGTTGAGGATGCATATCAACTTACCGTAGTACCTTTTTAATCAGGAATTCCCTCGTTCTAAATCTGGAAAGGCAGCCACCAGCGCCTGTTCGGATGCCGCAACCACGGCACGTTCCGTGACCAACCCGGTAATGAGCCTGGCCGGGGTTACATCAAAAGCATAATTGGCGATTTCGGTTCCGTCTGGTGTGATGGTAACTTGCCCGATGTCCCCATTGGCCAGACGCCCGATCACTTGTGATACCTCGGCGCTATCTCGCTGCTCGATGGGGATATCCTGCAACCCGTTACCCATGGTCCAGTCGATGGTGGTGCTGGGCAGGCATACATAAAAAGGGACATTATTGTCACGGGCTGCAAGCGCTTTCAGGTAGGTGCCGATTTTGTTGCAGACGTCGCCAGTTCTCGTCGTACGGTCAGTGCCGACAAGGCAACAGTCCACCATGTTATGTTGCATCAGGTGCCCGCCCACATTATCAACAATCAGGCTGTGGGGCACGCCGTGCTTGCCAAGTTCCCAGGTGGTCAAACTGGCACCCTGATTTCTCGGCCTTGTTTCATCGACCCATACATGGACAGGGATACCCGCATTATGGGCCATATAGACAGGGGCGGTTGCGGTGCCCCAATCCACCGTGGCCAGCCAACCGGCATTGCAATGGGTCAGAATGTTAACCACTTCTCCCGGTCTCTTATTGGCCGCAATGGCTTTGATCAACTCCAGTCCGTGGCGTCCTATACCCTTACTGATCTCGACATCGTTATCAGCGATCTCTCCTGCTCGTACCAGGGCATGCTTTTGTCGTTCGGCAATGGGCAATGGTACAAGACATTTTTGCATCTGATCCAGTGCCCAGCGCAGGTTCACAGCGGTGGGGCGGGTCTGGTAGAGCTTCGTGTATGCATGTTCCATGCCCTGATCCGATGCATCCTCACCCATCGCCAGATAAAAACCGTATGCTGCCGTGGCGCCGATCAAAGGTGCGCCACGCACCACCATATCCTGAATCGCAACACAACAGTCCCGCAGTGTTTTCAGGTTCAGAATTTCAAATTTGTGGGGCAGCTTTGTCTGGTCAATTACATCGATAGACCAGCCGTCCTTATTTACCCAAATGGTGCGGTAAGGGATGCCATCCACATTCATGTTTTCAACCCGATTTTTTCGATTGCTTGCCGTAACCCCTGAATTTCTCCAGTACCGCTGACATTTGTTCGTCTGATAACAGTACAGGCTCACCCATTTGACGGGCATACGAGTATTGCCTGGCCAGTGTTTCCACCTCTACCGCCAGCCACAGGGCCTTGTCCAGGTTGTCGTGAAAACAGATCATTCCGTGGGTGCCGAGTAAGCAGGCGCGTCTGTCAGTCAAGGCCATCATCATGGTATCCGACAACTCCTGGCTACCAAATAGTGCATAGTCGGAACATTTGATATCCTCACCGCCCGCCACTGCAACCATATAGTGAAACGCTGGAATGTCCTGTCGCAGGCAGGACAATGCGGTGGCGAAGGGTGAGTGGGCGTGAACCACGGCTTCTGCTTCCGGCCTCGCTGCATATATATCCAGATGCATGCGCCATTCGCTGGAAGGATTCAATGGGCCTTGGGACAGTCCATCCATCCCCACATAGACGATATCGTCTGGGGCTAAACTGTTATAAGCCATACCTGATGGTGTGATCAGATAGCCTTCTTCAAAACGTACGCTTACATTCCCGGCACTACCCTGGTTGATACCTTTTGTTTCCATGGCAAGGCAGGTATCGATGACTTGTCGGGAGAGTAACTCGCGCATAAATAAACCTCAATGCGCTCAGGACTGAAGCGCCGTGGGGAAATCCCTGATCACTGCCAGAAATGCCTGGCCGTAGCGTTCCTGTTTGGTTTGACCAATGCCGCTGATGGTGGTGAGTGCATGATACTCCGATGGTTTGACCGTCGCCAGTGAGATCAGGGTGGAGTCGTGAAAGATCACGTAGGGAGGGATGCCGTTTTCACTGGCGATTTCTGTGCGAAGGGTTCGAAGCGCTTCAAATAGAGCCTCGTCATCTGGACTCAGTAGTGCCGATTCTGCTTTTTTCTCTTTCAACTTTTTTGGCGACTGACGCTGGCTACTCCGTTGCATGACCGTTTTTTCGCCGCGAAGAACTGGTCGGCAAGCCGGATCAAGTTTCAGGCTGCCATGACCTTCGTCATCCAGCACAAGGTAGCCGGACGCGATCAGTTGACGAAACAGGTTTCTCCATTCACGGGCATTTACCTGGGCACCAGTGCCAAATAATGCAAGATGATCATGGCCATTTCTCTGGATACGTTCGTCACCGGATTTACCCTGCAATACGTCTATCAGGTAGGTGACACCAAACCGCTGCCCCGTCCGATAAACACAGGACAATGCACGGCGGGCATTTTCGGTGTTATCCTGGACCTCGGGCGGGCTCAGGCAATTGTCGCAATTACCGCAGTTCTGCCGGGTTTCTTCATCGAAATACCGCAACAGGGCGCGGCGCCGACAGATCGTTAACTCACACCATCCCAGCATTCGGTTCAATTTATGCTGCATGAGAAGTTTGTGGGATTTGGCGGCATCGGATTCTTCAACAAATGTGCTGAGGGTCATAACGTCTTTGAGACTGTAGGACATCCAGGCGCTGGCAGGTAATCCGTCACGCCCGGCGCGGCCGGTTTCCTGGTAGTAGGCTTCCAGATTTTTTGGCAGGTTCAAATGGGCGACAAATCTTACGTCAGGCTTATCGATTCCCATGCCAAATGCGATGGTTGCGACCATGATCACACCGTCTTCAAGCAAGAATCGGCGTTGATTTTCTTGTCGCTCCCGGTCGTTCATGCCAGCATGATAGGGCAGCGATAGGCGCCCTTGCTGATTCAGCTAGCTCGAAATTTCTTCTGTTCGTCTGCGGCTCAAACAGTAAACGATGCCGGCATCGTCTGGATGCTGGGTAGTAAGAAATCGCCAAAGTTGCTGTTTGGCATTGTTGGCATCAACAACCTGGTAGTAAATATTGGGACGATCAAAGCTATGAACAAATTGATGGGCAGTATCCAGATGCAATTGTTCGATAATCTCCTGTCGTACCCGGGCATCAGCGGTGGCCGTGAGGGCGATTCTGGGCACATTCGGGAATAGTGTGGGCAGACATTCGAGCTGCTTGTATTCCTTGCGAAAGTCATGGCCCCATTGAGACACGCAATGGGCTTCGTCGATTGCGAACAAGCTGATATCGAGTTGCCCCAGCATTTCCAGGGTTTCTGCCATCAGCAATCTTTCCGGCGAAAGATAAAGGAGCTTAAGTCGGTTTTCGGCGAGCGCTTTGAAAGTGGCATGGCGCTGCTCATGATCCTGGCTGGAATTCAGAAAGCTGGCTGCCACCCCCCGCTGTTGCACGGCTTCTACCTGATCCTGCATCAGCGCAATGAGCGGTGAAATCACCACCGCCAGCCCCTGGTGAATGAGCGCAGGTATTTGAAAACAGATGGATTTACCGCCACCGGTAGGCATTAAAACCAGGCAATCCTCGCCCCGCATTAATGTTTCTATTATTTGTTGCTGGGAATGACGGAACCCGTCGTATCCAAAGACATCCCTGAGTATAATTTCGGCCTCTGATGACACTTTCTTTTACCTGACGTATTGTTCTGAGTCGGCCTGCATGGCAATCTCGCTTCGCCTGACTAACTTCCTGAATCAGGTAGTTGCCCATTCCTTATGCAAGTCAAGGTACAGGTTTTATTATACATTCTAATTTCAATTGAAATTGTCTGTGATGTTTATTTGTAGAATTTCAATTCCAGGAAAACCCAATGCCCATTGATAACAGCGATTCTCAAATCTCCGGGAAGAATAATATTACGGCAGCACTTCTGGTCATTCTCGGTATGGTGATGATTTCTTCAAATGATGCCATCGTGAAGTTATCCAGTGAAGACCTCGGGGTCGGTCAAATGTTGTTTGTACGTGGTAGCTTTGCAGTGCTGATTTTTTCAGCTTATATCAAGTTCAAGGGGTTGCCGATAGTACCCAGAGGCGGATTTACAGGCTGGGTTTCCATGCGGGCCGTTTGTGAATGCTGCGCCACGGTCTGCTTTGTTTTCAGCCTGACACTGTTACCGATTGCCATTGCCTCTACCCTGGTATGGACATCCCCCATCTTGGTGACCATCGCTGCGGCTGTCATTTTGCGTGAACATGTTTCAGTAGCGAGATGGCTTGCTGTTCTGTTTGGATTTATCGGTGTAGTGATGGTAACCAATCCCTTTGATGCCGAATTTTCATCGGCTATGTTGTTGCCACTGGCGGCCGCCGTATTTGTTTGTGCGCGGGATCTTTTTACCCAACGTATTGTTTCAACCCTGCATTCCGTTTACGTGGTTCTGGCGACCCTGATAGTCGTTACCGTAGCGGGCCTGGTGATTTCGTTGTTTGACTGGCGTCCGGTGTCGATATCCAGAACCGGCTGGCTGCTGCTGTGTGCGATATTGCTGGGCAATGGGTTTCTTTGCCAGGTGATGGCAATACGAAAAGCGGAGTTATCGTTTATTGCACCATTCAGTTATGTCGGCATTTTGATGGCAACATTCTATGGCTTTGTTATCTGGCAGCAGTGGCCTTCCATGCTGGCATTTGCCGGAATGTTACTGATAACAGGGTCCGGTATCTATATTTTGTCTGCTGGCAGCGTGGTGGCCAAAAAATAGAATCCTGTCAAACCTCGTGTGCAGGAGTGCAAGAGGAGTGATATACCATTCACCTGTGTTGATTCAGGAAGCCATCAAAGCCTGGCCTAATTTTTCTGCACCAAATCGAACCACATCTTCCACCGGCAATCCCGTCTCATCTTCCAGCCTGGCTAATTCGGATCGGGCATCTTCTTCATCCAGCATAGAGGTATTCAATGCGATGCCGATCGTGGTTGCCGCAGTCAATGATCCACAAACCCCGGCAATTGCTTCATTGAGCTGAATAAATTCACTGATGGGCGGGATTTTTATCTGCTTCGGCTTGCGCAGATAAGTCATGCCCGCCCGGTGACACAGGATCAGGCGGTTAGCACAACTGCCGCGCATCAACGAGAGAGTGGCACTACTTCCCGGGTGTAGTAAAGAGCCCTGTCCCTCGACAAAAATATAATCATTGTCTGCTACTTCCATTACCGCGGTCTCTACTGCCCCGCATGCGTGGTCCAGCTTGAAAGCATCCAGTGGAATGCCGTGGCCAGTGACCGTGATGCCAATTTGACCGGTGGCGACAAAAGCGCATGATTGATGCCGTTCCCTGACCCAGCGATAGATTTCGAGGCCGGCGGTCATCTTGCCAATGGCCATGTCGGTGCCAACCATCAGCACACGTATATTGTCAAGTTCTGCTGCCCGGGCGGTAGCAATGGCCGGGGTAAATGTCGGCTGTCGATTGTCCCAGATCCACTGTTTTTCAGGGGCAGTGATTTTGTGCCCAATTTGCTCATTGAGCCGGTCATGGAGACCATTAACGATGCTCATGCCGCACTCCAGCGCCTGTTCCAGGGGCGGGTACCAGTCGTCAGGAACTTTACCTCCCGAGGGCGCAGTGCCGAGTACAAGAACCTCCGCCCCCAGTTCCCTGGCTTCTTTTACCGTGGCAACAACCGGATAGTCGAAGGGCAGGGAGCAGGCATCCTTCACCCGTTTCCCAGCCTGGGTAGAATCGATTACGCATATCACCGGATTGGCAATATAGCGCATCACACCATATCCCATTTTGCCGTAATCACTGCCCAGGTTGGCCTCCATAAAGACCGCCAGTTTCTGATTTTTATCGAGCATAATGTGTTGGACCACCAGGGTCTTCGATCATAAATTCGGGTTTAACAACTGCGCCATGGCCCGGCAACTCCGTTGGTGTGATCACCCCATCCACCATTTGTGCACCTGTGGCCGGATCCGGATCAAGATTAAGATGAGAGTCGAGGTCAACGTGATCAATCAAGCCTGTGATGGCAGCCGCAGCCGATATGGAAATGGAGGATTCACCCATACAACCGATCATGGTTTTCAGATTGTGTTCTCGTGCGGCTGCAATAATCCTGAGTGCTTCGGTGATGCCGCCGCATTTCATCAGTTTCATGTTTACCCCGTCAATACACGCTGACCATTTTCCAACGTCTTGCGCATAACGGCAGGATTCATCGATATAGATTGGTAGCGGACGATTTTTGTATAACGTGGCCAGTCCTTCTTCTGCACCCTGTTTCAGCGGTTGCTCAATATAATCGGCGCCACGTTCTGCAATCCATTTCATCATTTCTATTGCCTCGGGTACATCCCACCCGCCATTGGCATCCACACGCAGTTGAACATCGTAATTTCGTGTACTTTCTATCACCTGGCTATACATGGCTTTGTCTGCCTCAATGCCTTCGGGAGAGCCGAGTTTAATTTTGAGCGATTTTACCCCGGTACCATCCAGCAATAGGGGAACCCGTTCTCGCACCACTTCCGGCGGGTTGATGCCAATGGTGACGGAAGTGGGTACGGACGATTTTTCGATGCTCAGTAAGCGGTAAAGTGGCTGATTGGCTTTCTTGCCAACCCAGTCCCAAAGTGCGATATCCAGGGCGGCCAGGGCGCAGGGCGCTACGTTCTGTTTTCGCGCAAGATTATAAATTGCTTCTACCGATAAATCTTCCAGATCATTTTGCAGAAACCGTTGCAGAATATCCTGGGCAATTTGCGGAGTTTCAGCACCTTCTGTTTTACCTGGTGACAATTCACCAATACCGGTAATTCCCTGCATGGTGAGAAACACAAACAGATTATCTGAACCACTATGCACGCCGCGGCTGATGGCCAGTGGAAAACGCTTCTTCAGGTGGATTGTGTTAAATGTAACTTGCATGTTCGATTAATAGATAGGTCCATTAGAGTTAGCTGAAGCCTGGGTCGCGGTAACCGCAACCAGGTTAACAATATCGTTTACGCTGCATCCCCTGGAAAGATCATTGATCGGCTTGTTCAGTCCTTGCAGCACTGGCCCGATGGCCTCTACGCCACCAATTCGCTGGGCGATTTTGTATCCAATATTACCGGATTGCAGGTCCGGAAAGATAAATACATTTGCCGGCGCCGATATACGGATTGCGGGTGCTTTTTGTTGCAGAATCCGTGGAATGACAGCAGCGTCAAACTGTACTTCGGTCATCAGTTTGATATCGGGACGCCGATTGGAGATGATTTCTCCGGCCAAACGGACTTTGTCTACATTGGGGTGATTCGCACTTCCGGCAGTTGAGAAACTAAGCAGGGCAACTGTTGGCTCCATTCCTGCAAGGCTTACCGCGCTATTGGTGGAATCAATGGCGATACAGGCCAGTTGTTCCGCATCGGGATCGATGACCATTGCGCAATCGGCGTAGATTGCAGTACCCTGACAGGCCTGGTGGGGCAAATGATGTTCCATCAGAAACAGGCTTGAAACGATTGTACTGTCCTGTTTCATGCCAACATACTGCAATGCGCTTCGTACCACATCGGCAGTCGGATGAGTGGCACCGGCAACCATACCATCGGCATTACCTGAACGTACCATGCAGGCCCCCATGGCAAGTGGGTCGGCAACCAGTTCTACTGCCCTGGTTTCACTGATCCCTTTATGTTTGCGCGCATGGTACAGAACCGGAGCATAGATTTCCTGCTGCAATCGGTCTGCAGGATCGATAACCTGAACATCTTTCAGGTTAAACCCATACTGATGTGCGATGGCATTAATTGCATCCTTGTCACCCAGGAGCGTAATTTGGGCAAATTCCTGTTCGATAACAATCGAAGCGGCTTCAATGATCCGTTGATCTTGTCCTTCGGCAAGGACGATATGGCGATTGGTTGATTGCGCCTTTTGAAGTATGCGTGAAAGAGCACTCACCCGTGAGATTGAATTTCGGCAATCCTGATCCAGGCCTGGTCAGAAACGCTGCTGACAGGCCTGGCCAGAATTGATAGACGGTCTAAATTTTGGCGCTTAGTTCCCGGATGTCCTCGTTGAGAATCTGATCGTTTTCAGAATAATCTACCGGCAGGTCAATCAGGTGCACCCCGGGCTCTTGCTGGCACTTTTTCATCAGTGGTAACAACTCTGATGCGGCTTCGATTCGATAACCGTTGGCGCCATAGCTTTCGGCGTATTTAACGAAATCCGGGTTGCCATAATCCAGGCCCCAGTTTTTAAATCCCATATTGGCCTGTTTCCATTTGATCATGCCATAGGCATCGTCACGCAATACGATAACGGTAAAGTGCATTTTTAACCGTACAGCGGTTTCGAGTTCCTGGGAGTTCATCATAAACCCGCCGTCACCGCAGATCGCAGTGACCGCCCGGTCTGGGTGTACCAGCGTTGCTGCCATGGCGGATGGCAATCCTGCGCCCATGGTAGCCAGGGCATTGTCGAGCAATACGGTATTTGGTTTTTTCGCCCGGTAGTTACGTGCAAACCAGATTTTATAGACACCATTGTCCAGGCAAATAATGCCATCATCTGGCATCGCCTGACGAATATCTGCTACCAGCCGTTGCGGGTAAACCGGAAATCGATCATCGGTCGTGCCTTCAAGCAAGTGTGCATCATGAGCCGCCTTTACTTCCATAAATCGGGAAAAATCCCAACTGGATTGGTTACTGATTGAAGATATGATTTGCCAGATACTATTGGCGATATCGCCAATCACTTCCGCCTGAGGGAAGTAAACCGGGTCTACTTTAGCCGAAAAAAAGTTGACATGGACAACCTTGGTACCACCATGCTCCATAAAAAATGGGGGTTTTTCTACCACATCATGCCCAACGTTTATGATCAGATCCGCAGCTTCAATGGCCCGGTGGACAAAGTCACCCGCTGACAGGGTTGTGTTGCCGAGAAAGAGATCCCCGGTTTCATCCAGCACGCCTTTACCCATCTGGGTGGTGATAAAGGGTATTCCTGTATGATCCACCAGATCTTGTAACATTGTACTGGTCAATTTGCGATTGGCAGCGGCGCCCACCAGAAGCAATGGGCTTTTGGCGGTCTCGATCATTTCTACTGCCCGTGCTACGCCTTTGGCTTCGGCGATGGGTCGACGATGACTACTGGCCTGCAGTAGTGGCTCATCGGTGTTTTCATCGGCGATATCTTCCGGTAATTCCAGATGGACCGCTCCGGGTTTCTCCTCTTCTGCGAGGCGAAAGGCTTCTCGCACCTTGGATGGGATATTGTCACCACTGACCACAACCTGGGTGTATTTGGTAAGGGGTTGCATCATGCCCACAATATCGACAATCTGAAACTGGCCCTGCTTGCTGGACTTGATGGGCTTTTGCCCGCTGATCATCATCATCGGCATGCCGCCAAGTTGCGCGTAGGCAGCAGCGGTAACAAAGTTGGTTGCCCCCGGACCCAGGGTTGCCATACAGACGCCGGTCTTCCCGGTAAGTCTGCCGATAATTGCTGCCATAAAGCCGGCGGCCTGCTCATGACGATTCAGAATGAGTTTGATGGATGAATCGCGTAATGATTCCAGCATATCCAGGTTTTCTTCTCCCGGGATGGCAAAAATATACTCCACGCCTTCGGCTTCAAGGGCTTTGACAAATAGATCTGATGCTTTCATGAATTATCCTCTCGTTACTTGTTGCAACGGTTTAATTGTTATTCAGTAGTACGGCCTTGACTGGTAAATATGCTCAATCAGGTGCAGCCATTTCGAAGTTGTATTTGTGATCCTTACTGCCTCAAATTATATACTCAAGGAGGAACAAGATAATAGGTGTTGTATTCAGAATAGACAAAAATAATTAATTCAACGAGTTAGGTTAATTTAACCATTGCGCCTGTTTTCATCGACCAATTTTATCAGTTTCAGCGTTGCAACCAATGTAATACTTTCGCGAACAAGCATCAGGGCAAAAATACCAGACAGTAATCCGTAATAGGGAGGAGCCGTGAATCCAAGGGCGAGCAAGGCCAGTAAGAAGTGACTTCCCCAGATAAACCAGGTGTACCTTTTTCCCCAGAAAGTTTCCTTTAAAGCGGTACGTGGTTCAAACGGTTCCTTCTCCCTGAGAAAAGATTGTTTCACTTGTTTAAAACTTGCGAACTGAAAAAACCCACCAACAAGACCAAGCAAACCTCCAGCTGCCGTCAATCCCACGGGGTATGGATTTACTTTGAGGAAATAGAGAACGGTCGCGGTTCCCCATAGCAAAATAATGACGATTTGCGCGCCCGGACTGATATCTGAACTATTCAATTTAAAAATGCCACTGCGGGCCACATCAGATACTTCCCTGGATCGTTGTATCCACTATCGTCACCAACGGTGCTGTCCTTCACAACTGTCACGTTCTCTTACCCAATATCCTGGTTTCATTGCCATTCAAACTAAACCGATTTTTTTCTGCCCAGTATTTTTTTACACCTTCTTTACCATGATTTTCGGCCCACTTTGACGATGTAGGGCGCTCACCCTCCTGCCCCAGCAGTACCGACAAAGAATAATTTCTGTTTTTGAATAAATTCAATATGTGTTTGCACGAGTTCACTAAATTTTTCCGCCATTATCTATCTCATATTTTCAGGGTGTCTGTTGCTGTCAGGTGAACCCCTGCATTGACGTGCATGCAGCGGGTTACCGGACTGGAAAAATGACTGTTTTTGCCGGAATTACAGTTAACCTGATTATCCGTCATTTTACTCTTCTTAATCTGTTTTGTTGCATAACATTGGTTCCCCACCATTGCTAAAAGAATGTATGCTCGCGCTCTTTAACGGTCATTGAAATAGCGCTGAAGAACAATGGTTGCACGTCCTGATTCCGGTGAGCCTGACCACAATGAAAATATTCCCGTCGGTATTGCACTGATGTCAATGACGATGTTCTTTTTTGTGGTTCTGGATACGTTGGCGAAATACCTGATGCAGTTTTATCCCGTGGTTCAGGTGATTTGGGGTCGTTTTTTCTTTCATACGATTCTGCTATCAATTATTCTGGTTGCAACCAGGTCCAATCTGAAAAAAGAGTTCCGGAGTCGCCGTCCCGGCTTGCAGATATGGCGTTCTGTTCTTATGCTGGCGACCAATGGACTGTTTTTTTACAGTATCAAGTACATTGATCTCGCAACAGCGACCACGATTATGTTTCTTTCGCCTATTTTCGTCACCATTCTGGCGATCCCGATTCTGGGAGAATCCGTCGGTTTCAGGCGCTGGATCGGAGTAATGATTGGATTTGTCGGGGCTGTGATTATTGTACGACCGGGACTGGGAGTATTTGACACTGGCATACTGGTCCTGTTGCTGGCCGCGTTTAGTCACAGTTTTTACCAGATATTCACCCGCCAGGTGCGTATCTACGACAGCCCAATCACATCACTACTCTATACCGGCCTCGTTGGCGCTGTGGTGATGTCAATGGTTGCACCCTTCCAATGGCAGTGGCCCACCATGACCCACTGGATTCTTTTTCTGTTTCTCGGCATCACCGGTATCATTGGACACTTCTGCCTGATTCGGGCATTACGTGTCGCCCCCGCATCCGTGGTTTCACCGTTTTCATATAGTTCCCTGATATGGGCTACCGGCTTCAGTTATTTTTTCTTTGGGGAATTACCTGACTACTGGGTATTTATTGGTGGATTCCTTATTGTTGCCAGTGGGCTGTATATACTTCACCGGGAGAGAGCGGCGAGCAGGGCAGGGTAGTCTGCTTACGCGGAACAATCAGAATCTTGTGGTGGTTCCCTGAGGCCAGTTTTAATTGCCATTCAGATTTATCTGATTACTCTCCAAAGTCTTTCAATAAACGAGTCGTTTTCGGATCCATAAAACCATCAATGGTGGCCTCAGTTTCAAGTTTCAGGGCATTCCTGAAATTATTGATTGCGGTCTGATTCAAAACCCGTTTCATTGCCCTCGATGATAATGGGGGTAGTTGCGCCAGGGATAAGGCAACACCATGTGCTGCATTCAGCAGTTCATTCTCCTCCACAACCTTCCAGGCGACGCCCATTTCCAGCAGGCTATTTGCCTCATACTGTTTGCCAAGAAAAAGCATTTCTCTGGCTTTGTTGAGGCCAACCAGTGCCGGCAATAATGTCGTGACACCACCTGTGACAAAGAGATTGAGCGAAACCTCCGGAAAAAATCCTCTGGCGTTCATCGCCCAGATTGGAAAATCACAATTTATGGCCCATTCGAATCCGCCTCCTACCGCCCAGCCGTTGATTGCACCAACCACCAGTTTCTCGCCCAAAACAATGGCATCGGTCGCTCTTTGGATGGCCTCGACCAACTCGCGGGCCTGAGATCTGTTTTCCGGGTGAACATGCTCACGTCGATCATCTCCGGCACAAAATGCACGGCCATTGCCGGTGAAAATGATCGCCTGGACCCCATCATCTTCATTGGCC
>CAYOGN010000111.1:0-3327 GCA_964403545.1 uncultured Gammaproteobacteria bacterium | reverse complement strand
TCGCGTACTATCAATGTCTGAAACCTGATCTTCCAGTTAACCTGGTAACATCTCAATAACTCCTTGTGAGCACTTTGCACTGGCGAAGTCTTTTTGCAGGGACGCCGCCGATGAAGAAACGGTGGCTGTTTTCGTTCCGGGGGCCATCCCTGGCCCATCCCGAGCTCGTCCATGGCGCTAGTCACCCCAAACGCCCACCGTTTCTTCATCGGCTAGTGCACAGAATTATTGGGCCGGAATGCGGGTCGGATTTATTTTCCTGGCCTGAATGCAGGCCAGATGTATGTTCTCCGATCTATTCTATAATGAGATTTCGCCAGCCACTACTTCAATCGGGGAATGCGGGACGGATTTATTTTCTCTTCCGGAATGCGGGGAATGCGGATCGGATTTATTTTCCTGGCCTGAATGCAGGCCAGATGTATGTTCTCCGATCTATTCTATGGGAATGCGGGTCGGATTTATTTTCGGCTAGTGCACAGAATTATTGGGCCGGAATGTCAGGGAATGCGGGACGGATTTATTTTCTCTTCCGGAATGCGGGGAATGCGGGTCGGATTTATTTTCCTGGCCTGAATGCAGGCCAGATGTATGTTCTCCGATCTATTCTATAATGAGATTTCGCCAGCCACTACTTCAATAAGTGTCGGCTTATCGCGATCCAGTGCATCAGCGATCGCAGATTCCAGCTCAACATAACTTTTTGGCCGTGCAGAGGCGGCGTGCATAGCCTCTGCGAGCGCGCAAAAATCAGGATTATCACAGTCTACTGCCACCGGTGGAATTTGCCGCTGCAGCATGGAATCCTCGATCGCAAAGAGTTTATTGTTGTTCCACAAGATTACCGGAATGGGTAACTTATGTTGCACCGCTACCGACAACTCCTGCATCGTGTACTGAAATCCGTAGTCCCCAGCCAATACCGCTACTGGTCTCGATGGGGTGCCGAATTTGGCACCGATACCAGCGGGGAGCGCATAGCCAAGAGTACCAAAACCATTAGGGTGTAACCAGGTTCTTGGTTGATAACAGTCGAAATTCTGACTGCCAAAATAGGCAGGCATCGTCATGTCGGTTGCCAGGATGGCATCTGTTGGTAAAGCGGCGCGCAGGGCGCCGAGTAGAGGGCCGTACTCTGGTTGGCTGGAAAGGCTCTCAATTTTTGCTGCCTTCCGAACCATGGCTATATCACGGTCGGTATAACCCGGCAATTGATCCGGAATTAAACCCGTCAGTTGCCTTACTGCCTGCTGAGCATCTGACAGTATCAGTATGTCCGCCAGATACGAGCCGGTAAGGGTCGCCGGATCGATGTCAATACGAATGACTTTGCCATTGAAAGGCAGCGGGTCACACCAAATCTCCCGTGATCCAAGTTCGCTGCCAATCACCAGGATCACTTCAGCATTTCGAAGAAATTCGTGGGTACAGGGTTGTTGCAACACACCACCCAGGGTTCGTGGGTGGCCATCGGGTACTATTCCCTTGCCGGCGATAGTGGTTACCACGGCAGCATTCAGACGGCAGGACAATTCCGCTATCTCATCGGCCGCACCAATGGCACCACCGCCGAGAACAATGACGGTTTTCACCGATGACTGCAAACAGGCCACCGCCTCACTCAGACCTTCCAGGTTTAACGCAGGCCGGTCCGGCAAGTCACAGGATTTATACTCTCGACTAGCCTTGCTATCCATCAGGTCGATGGGAATTTGCAGGTATGCCGGCCGCGGGCGGGCTGCACTAAAAAGAGTAAATGCCCGGGCGCAGAATGCTTCGATATCATTTTCACTGTCTGCGGTCATGCAAAACTCGGTCACCGCCGCCACCGCTCCCTGTTGATCTCGCATCTCGTGCAGTTCGCTATGATTCTTGCCATCGTGCTGACGTGGCAAGGTGGAAGAAATCATCATCACTGCCACCGAATCAGAATACGCCTGGGCGAGAGCCGTGAGACTGTTGGTTACCCCGGGGCCACTAATGGAATAACAGACTCCCGGGCGGCCGGACGCCCTGGCATAGCCATCAGCCATAAATGCTGCTCCCTGTTCATGACGTGGCAGAATTACCTCGATACCAACTTCCTTGATCCCGCGAAACATTTCCACGTTGTGGACGCCGGGTATGCCGAAAATGGTATCGACGCCATATTGCTTCAGCAGGCAGGTAGTGCGTCTGCCAACACTATCAAATGAAAGCATTATTTTCCGTTGGTTGGATTTAGTGGTTAAATGATTACCTTCTGGTGGCCAATATTCCGGGCACCAAACAAGGCCTTGAATCGTTCAATCTCTGCCGCCGGGCCGCTGGCTTTTGCCAGGTTGTCCGAAAGTTTTACCGTCGGTTTTCCGTTGGCTGAGGCCACTTTGCAAACCAGCGAGATCGCACGTAACTGCTCATTCATCACTGGCGCGCAATCCCGGAAGTCATTGGTCAGATGAGTACCCCAGCCAAAACTCAGCCTGACCCTGCCGGCGAATTGGTGATAAACCTGTTCAATGGTGTCGACATCCAGCGCATCCGAAAAAATCAATAATTTTTCCGCGGGATCGATGCCTTTTGATTGCCACCATTGAATCAACTCCTCGCCTCCAATGAAGGGGTCCTTGGAGTCAATTCTGAAACCACTCCATTGGGAAACCCAATCCGGGGCATTTGCGAGGAAGGTAGTGGTGCCATAGGTGTCCGGGAGCACAATCCGTAAATTACCATCATAGGAGCGTTGCCAGGTTTCCAGTACTGTGTAAGGGGCAACCAATAACGCATCATCAGTCTCTGCCAGGGTTGCCTCTACCATCGGAATTTCATGACCATTGGTGCCTATGGCGTCGAGGTCAAGCTCCATTGCCATTAAAACGTTACTGGTGCCAATAAACGCATCACCCAGGCCTTCTTTCATGGCTGAGATACACCAGCGTTGCCAGAGGAAACTGTGCCGGCGCCGGGTACCAAAATCTGCTATCTTGAGTTCGGGTAGTGAGGTTAAGCGGACAACTTTCTCCCATAATTTTGCCTTTGCCCGGGCATAAAGCACGTCAAGTTCGAAACGACCAATTTCGGCCATGGCTCTGCGTGAACGAATCTCGCTGATGATGGACAATAGCGGAATCTCCCACAGTGTCACATCGGCCCAACTGCCGGAGATATCAAGTTGATATTGACCATCTTCAACTCGTAATTGGTATTCCGGCAGTGTGTAGTCGCGTAGCCAGTTGAGGAATGCCTCGTTGAACAACCGCTTCTTGCCATAAAAAGTATTTCCCGCGAGCCAGATATACTCCTTGTTGGTGAGTTGTACCGTGCGTGCATGGTCTAGCTGATCAATGA
>CAYOGN010000110.1:0-39396 GCA_964403545.1 uncultured Gammaproteobacteria bacterium | reverse complement strand
TAACCACAGATGCCAGATCTATTTAAAGAAAATGCCAGCGACTGGGACGCCAGTCAAATGCGAGCCCAACTATCTTCCGCAATTGGAGCGTCCATTCTTGAACATGTCCCGTTAGACAAAGAGATGGCAGTGATGGATTTTGGTGCCGGCACCGGCTTGCTGACTGCCCATGTCGCGCCGCGGGTGAAAATCATTGCCGCGGTGGATACCTCGTCAGCCATGCTGGAGAAATTGGTTGCAAAGCCTGAATTCCACGGTATTGTCACAGCCGTTTGCCAGGATATTATGGAGCATCCACTGGATTTACACTATGATCTGATCATCAGTGCCATGGCCATGCACCACATTGAAGACACCAACGACCTTTTTGCAGCATTTGCAAAACACTTGTGCCCAGGAGGGCGTATTGCCCTGGCGGATCTTGACAAGGAAGACGGAACCTTTCATCCGCCAGGATCCGAAGGGATTTTTCATCACGGTTTTGCCCACGATGATCTGAAAACCACTATTGCAAACAATGGTTTTACAGATATTCGCTTTCACAACGCCCATACTATTGTACGGCAGGGAAAAATCTTTCCGGTTTTTCTGGTCACCGCTACGCGATTAGAAGCATAGTAAAAAGGAACCATCTAATTATAAAACAATCAGAGAATTCCCGAATTATCGGTTCCTCAGTATGAGGGTATTCGCTGTCAATTATTTGCGTAAGCCTGTCAAGCACGGAGGATCCAAATAGACGAACCTATAGCCAACTTCTACTCTGGTGCATGAACAGGAATTGGTATGAGCGAAGCGAAGCTCGAATTTCTTGAAAGGTCAAAATATTTCTGGAATCCCGGGAAAACCCAGGATTGGCAGGATATGGGAGTGGATCTGGTCATCGATCGGCGCGAAGGATATTACCTGTACGATATGGATGGCCATCGGTTAATCGATGTTCACCTCAATGGCGGAACCTACAACCTTGGTCATCGACACCCCGAATTAGTTGAAGTTCTAAAAGCGGGGACTGCCCGTTTTGACATGGGCAATCATCATTTTCCGGCACTGGCGCGTACGGCGCTGGCGGAAGCGCTGGCGGCCTGTGCACCGGCCCCCGATATGCAGTACACAATCTATGGTGCAGGAGGTGCAGAAGCCATAGATATTGCACTCAAGACCGCCAGGCATGCCACCCAGAAACGCAAAATTGTTTCCATCGTAAAGGCCTATCATGGTCATTCCGGCTTGTCGGTAAAAACCGGTGATGAACGGTTTTCCAAAATATTCCTGTCCGAAGATACCGCTGGGGAATTTATCCAGGTTCCATTTAATGATCTGAATGCCATGGAGGATGCATTAAGAAAGCGTGATGTCGCGGCAGTAATTATGGAATCAATACCGGCAACCTATGGATTCCCAATGCCCCAAGAAGGTTATCTGCCGGCGGTAAAACAACTTTGTGAAAGATTCGATGCCCTTTATATCGCTGACGAAGTACAAACCGGACTCATGCGTAGTGGTGAAATGTGGTGCTGCAACCGGTATGGGGTTGAACCCGATATTATGGTTACCGGAAAAGGTATTTCGGGCGGCTTGTATCCTATTGCCTGTGTGCTGGTTTCAGAAAAATGTGGTGGCTGGTTAAAGCAGGATGGTTTTGCGCATATGTCCACCGCGGGTGGCGCCGAACTGGGTTGTGTGGTTGCGATGAAAACGCTGGAAATATTGCAAAGACCGGAAATAGCAACCACGGTCCGTTATGTCGCTGATTATATTCGCAGTGGACTCGAAGACATTATGGCGGCCTATCCGGATTTCTTTATCGGGATCCGTCAGCATGGCCTTATTATGGGCCTGGAGTTTAATCACGAGCAGGGTGCAAAGCCGGTTATGAAGCACCTGTATCAAAATGGGGTGTGGGCTATTTTTTCAACGCTGGATCCCAGGGTGCTGCAATTTAAACCGGGGATATTGATGTCCCGGGATGATTCTGAGGATTTGCTGAGAAGGATGGAAATTGCGGTATCTCTTGCTCGAAATGAAGTCATGGGTAAAAAGAGTGGGCGTTGGTGATGGAGCCACAAATAAGAACCCTGGTTGATATCTCTCAAACCCCTGCTGCGCTGCAGGGGCGGGCAGACATGATTCTTGAACGTGCGCGTTGGGCTACCACCGTATTTCAACGTTATGATCGACAGGCTACGTTGGCAATTGTCGATGCAGTAGCCGATGCCGCCCATGACAATGCAGGATTTTATGCAGAATGGGCGGTGAAGGAGACCGGGTTCGGAGTTGCAGCGGATAAGAAAATTAAAAATGAACTCACAGCGTATCCGCTGGTGGATTACTACCGGGAACAGGATTATGTCAATTTTCGAATCGATGTTTCGAAAAAGATCGTTGAAATCCCCAGGCCGGCAGGTGTGGTTTTTGCCCTTACACCGTCGACAAACCCCATTTCAACACTCAATTACAAAATAGTGATTGCCCTGCTGACGCGTAATGCAATTGTGATCAGCCCTCATCCCGCTGCACGGCAATGTTGTGTCGATGCGGCGGGAAAACTGGCTGCAGCAGCGGTAGAGGCCGGGGCACCAGAGGGCATTATCCAGATTATTGAGCAGCCTACGATCCCCATGGTAGAGGCTTTTATGTCGTCGGATAAAACCAATGTCATTCTGGCTACTGGTGGAACCGCCATGGTGCGTGCTGCTTATTCTTCGTCAAACCCGGCCATTGGCGTGGGACCAGGCAATGCGCCTGTATTTGTTGATACTTCGGCTGATGTGAAGCTGGCTGCACAGCGAATCGTCAGCAGCAAAAGTTTTGATAATTCTGTTTTGTGCACCAACGAAAGTGTACTGATTACACTACCTGAGGTAGAAAAGCGACTTATCCTGGCTCTGCGTGCGGCCCAGGCCTATATTTGTGATGATGAAGATGTTGATAAAGTGCGGCGTTTTCTATTTCATGACCGTGGGTTTAACGTGGAGTGTATCGGCCGCGATGCAACCTGGATTGCCAAAGAGTGCGGTGTCCGGGTGCCTGGAAATACGAAAGTTCTGATCGCGCCGATTCAGCAGATCGGGGTTGAGGAAAAACTCAGTCGGGAAAAATTGTGCCCCGTACTGGCGATGCTTGTTGCCGCCAACCAGGATCAGGCCATTGCCCAGGCAAAAGCGGTATTACGCATGACCGGGGCTGGCCACTCTGCTGCAATTCATACCATGGAGGAAGCCACAGCCATCAGTTTTGCCAGCGCTGTTGAAGTATATCGTGTGGTGGTGAACGCACCCTGTTCCCAGGGGGCTGCCGGATTCGGCACTCACCTGTCGCCTGCTTTTACCATTGGAACCGGCTATTTCGGACGATCTTCCATCGGTGAAAACATTGGTCCTCAACACCTGGTGCACTGGACAAAAATGGCCTATAACGCGGACGATTCCGAGGGTTTCGGACAATATCATGAACTCAACCCCGGATTTGAAGGCGCGCTGCCAGTCTCACCTTCCGATGGTGTCCCGGGATCTGCCAGGCCCGGTCGACGGGTCTCTCGGGATGATTCGGATAATCATCAAACCGATCTGGATAACACTACCCGGGAGCAATTACGGCAACTCATTGCAGAAGAGCTACGCGATATTCTCCGAAAGTAACATGACTGAATTACGTTCCTTTATTTTTATCGACCAGTTGCAACCACAGACACTGGCATATATCGCAACCTGGATGCGGGGTGTGTTGCCGAGGCGAAATATGGCGGCCCAGGTCATTGAAATTTCACCTGGACTGGATATCGAATCACTAACAGATGTAGCATTAAAGGGAGCAAATGTGAGTGCCGGGTTGCTGGTGGTTGAAAGGCAGTTTGGTACAGTGGAGTTACATTCGAACTCCACTGCTGAGGTCAAGGCCGCTGGCCAGGCGGTTCTGGATGTGCTTGGAGCAAAGCCTGCAGACGCCACACCACCAAAGATTCTGGCCTCGCGAATAGTGACCCGGATTGATCCACAGCATGCGTTCCTGATTAACCGGAATAAGCTGGGTTCGATGATTCTCGGTGGTGACAGCCTGTACCTGCTCGAATGCCAATCTGCTTCCTATGCAATTCTGGCCAGTAATGAAGCCGAAAAAGCGGCCAATATAAAAGTGATAGACTATCGAATGATTGGTGCCAATGGTCGCCTGTATCTCGCTGGTGACGAAGCCGAAGTTCGCAATGCCAAAGATGCAGCGGAAACTGCACTGCAAAATATAGGGGCGGTTTAGTGACTGATATTCGGACAATGGTAAGGCAGATCCTGTTGGAGGAGTTGGCCAGGCATGGCGATTTTTCAAATGTAGAACAGCTGAATGAATCTGTTTCAATTCGAGGCGACAAAGATCTTGATACATTCGCATTGCGGGTGCTGGATATAGCAAAGAATCGGGATCTCAAAGCTGATATTCAGTCGGGAAAATTGAAATTTTTGCTGGCAGATGACCGGGAGGTAAATACTGAAGCTGACACCGTGCAGCATTCATCAGCCCCTGATCCGGTGTGTTTTAAAAAAGGACTTGTAACTGAAAAAGATATATCGAGACTGGAAAATTCAGTGCGTAACATCCGGGCGGAAAAAAATGTTTGCTTCACCCCTTTGGCGGCCGATGAAATCCGTCGCAAAGGACTCAAGATCGAGAGGATATCTTAATGATACGTGGAAAAATTACCGGCCAGGTCTGGTCATCCAAACACATCGAGACAATACCCAGCGGCGGGCTGCTTGAAGTTGAGATTGAAGGGGGAGAAAAGTTGGTCGCCTTCGATCCACTGGGCTGCGCTCCAGGGGAGTCTGTACTTATCACCCAGGGGTCTGTTGCCGCCGGATACTTTACAAAAGTAAAAGCGCCGATTGATGCTCTGATTATCGGCTCAATAGATGAATAGAGCTACTACTTTAAATTTACCTACTATAGGAGATGAAAATGGCAAATCAGGCAATTGGAATGATCGAAACCAGAGGCTACGTACCTTCTCTCGCAGCAGCAGATGCAATGGTGAAAGCCGCAAATGTTGAAATTGTATCGAAAAATGAAATTGGCGGTGGACTGGTTTCTGTTGTGGTGAAGGGGGATGTGGGCGCTGTCAAGGCAGCCACTGAAGCTGGTGCCGAAGCTGCAAACCAGATTGGTGAAGTGGTTGCTGTTCATGTGATTCCGCGACCACATACCGATATAGCCCAGCACTTCGACGTGTCAGCAGAAAAATAGTACCGGTACTATGGTTAAAGTGTTGTGACTGATCTTCGGGTTTATCTGCCGATACGGGATTTAATGCCCCAGTTTGCGGCCTGGTTGTCGACCCCGACCCGGGCCAGGGGTTATCCACCTTTTGCTGGTCAACATAGCCTGATTATCGAAGTTGCACCGGCGCTGGCAATTCATCGGATCGCAGACCTGGCATTGAAAGTTGCGCCATCGATGGAGCTCGGGTTGTTGTTTACCGAGCGACAGTTCGGGCTGCTTGAGCTGCACGCTGACAATATGGTCGAAGTTGAAGCGGCGGGTAAAGCGATTCTCTCTGGTATTGACGCCCGGGCCGATGATCAGCTGGTACCAAAAATACTGTTTCATGACATTATAGAAAACCTTAACGACCAGCACGCCATTATCCTGAACAGGACCAGGGATGCGTCCATCCTGGTTCCTGATGTATCGCTGCTGATTTATGAAATGCAACCGGCATTGTTTGCCTGTGTGGCGGCAAACGAAGCAGAGCGAGCTGCGCCGGAGGCTACTATTAATGACGTCCAGATGATGGGTGCATCCGGCCGGGTTTTTATGTCGGGAACTACTGAAGAAATGGAGGCAGCGAGGGATGCGATCAGCAACACGTTGCATTCTGTGAAAGGGCGAAGCGAATGAGTGACTGGAAAACGGCCCACCGTAGTTTTTATTATGAAAATGCGGAGCATCCGGATGATATCCACCTTGACAGGGCGAGCACGGCGCTACTGGTAATCGATATCCAGAACACCTACATGGAGATACCCTCAGAGGACAGCGAAGCAACCCGATGGGCTCCTTTCTTCAAGCGCATGAACGAAATCGTAATTCCCAATACCGCTACCCTGGTTTCATGGGCAAGAAGCAAGGGAGTTGAAACATTATTTGCCCGTATTGCATGCCTCACAGAAGATGGTCGGGACCGATCGCTAAGTCAGAAGAAACCTGGCTTTAATTATTTGTTGTTGCCCAAAGACAGGGAAGATAGCCAGATCGTTCCGGAACTGATGCCCCGGGGCGATGAAATTACTGTACTTAAAACCACCGACAGCGCGCTAACCGGAACAAATTTACGCTTATTGCTTCAAAACATGGGTATTCAGGACGTTATCGTTGCGGGAATATTTACTGATCAATGTATCAGTTCTACGGTAAGAAGCCTCGCTGATGAGAGCTTTAAGGTACTGGTGGTGGAAGATTGTTGCGCTGCCGCTACCATGGACCTGCATCAGCATGAACTGGAAATCATCAATATGATTTACTGCCATGTTGTGCAGCTTGAAGATATTGGCGGCTTTCTCGATTCATAAACAAATACGAAGTTCTATTCCCACTCGGGATCCTGATTCTTGACCTGGACCATCTTTTGGCGATCGCGTTTGTCCGGTCGTCTGCTGTCATAGCGGAGTCCCGCCCGCTGATTTTTAAGCAATAGATCCTTTTGTTCCCGGCTGTCAACGCTTTCTCTGGTTTCATCGAATAAAGAGGCAGCGAGTGAGGCGCCAAGGCGTTTGTTTGATAACCCGGTAACCCGAACGATAAACTCCTGCTGCAATCGTTTGATGCGTAACTCATCGTTAATCATGATTAACCTTGCAGATTTGGCGCGTTGACCGTTGACCGTAACTCGCCCACTCTTGATCGCAGTGGAAGCCATTTTACGGGTCTTGAAAAAACGGCTTGCCCAAAGCCAGATGTCGAGTCTTTGTTGTTCCACAATATCTTTACTTGTGCGTGGGGCGCAATTGGGAACGCCCCCGGGAGGTACTCGAGATGCCTGTTTTCATAATTTTATTTTACACGATAGAATACAGCGGTAAATCCAGGGGAAATAATGATGCCAAAAATTTTAAGAAACTTTCGACGGATGCTGGGAGCAGCGATACTGTACTTCGCCGCTGTAAATTCAGGTTGGGGGCTGGGACCCGTTGATGGTGAGATTATTCTGTCGCTTTGGAATAATCAATTTGAATCTGATGTTCTGGATGGCGAAGTGGATGTCGGATCGCTCACGGCAAGTGGCGAAATCTGGATTAATGATCATTGGGGGTTGCGTGCAGCCAGATATCAAAACGATCTTGAAGATACTGTACTCAGTGATGAGAATAGAACCCAGTTCGAACTTCGAAGGCGATTCTTGTCATTGAGTGATAATAATTTTTTCGCGCTTGGTCTCGGTATCGAGGATATTGACCTGGTGAACGGAGAATCCAGCAAGGGTGTGCGGATATCGGCGGAGGCCCGTCTGGGGTTGACCCCGCTAATTTATGTCTATGGTCGCGGTGCCTTGATGCCGGATATGGAAGACGCCGGTAGCTTTAGCAATCTAAGCGGTTCGGAAGTTGAGCTTGGTGTTAGTTTCACACCGCTACCATTTCTTTCCGTTAAAGTCGGATATCTGACCCTGGATCTTGATTATGATGACCTGAGTACAGGATCAAGTGGTGATACGCGTTCTGACGGGTTATTAATTGGTGCGGGGGTGCACTGGTAGACCATCATCCGGGGTGTCATCAATTCCGGGTATTGGAGAGTGGTTTGATTTAACAATACAATTAGCAGAGGGGGTATCATGAAAAAAGCTGAAGGAGGTTCTCAACGCCGCACAAATTCGGTGTTGTTAAAGAGGTTGGCAAAGGCTGATCGGGATCAAATTCTTGCCCGGTGCAGGCGCAAGGTTTATCCCAGAGATTCCCAAATCATCAGAGAGAAGGATCAGGATAAAAATTTGTACCTGGTTGAAAGTGGCGTACTTGGCGTCTCCCAGTATGCAAGTTCGGGCAAGGAGGTAAGCTACGCCGAGCTTGGGGTGGGCGAGAATTTTGGAGAGTTGGCGGCCATTGACCGTAAACTGCGTTCCGCCAGTGTGATTGCGCTTACAGATTGTGAAGTTACTGTAGTGCCATTTTCTGTATTTGAGTCACGGATACTTTCTACTCAAACTACTGCTCTTGAGATAATGCGGCAACATTGCAGAATTATCAGACGCCTCGGTGAACGTATCTATGAATTTTCAACGCTCAGCGTAAACAACCGTATCCACGCAGAGCTTTTGCGGCTGGCGCGAAAGAATATTGATCTGGACGGGGTCGCCAGAATCTTGAACCCTCCTACCCACGCTCGTATTGGTAGCAGGGTCAGCTGCAACCGGGAAGCAGTCAGTCGTGAACTCAAACAACTTGAGAAAAAAGGCATTTTGCAAAAACCAGACAAACGGTGGGTGATACCGGATTGCAGGTTGCTACAGAAAATGGTGGATGAAGTACACAAGTTATAAGGACCTGACTGCCATTGGCACTGCGCTTTCACTACATAGTCCTTCACTGATTATACAGCGTCATTCCAGGCGGGCGGCGGTCGCGCTGGTATTGCGGCAATCGGGTACAGAGCCGGAAATTCTTTTCATTCAACGGGCAAATTCTGATCAGGATCCGTGGTCTGGCCAGGTAGCATTTCCTGGCGGTGGTATGGATATCGCTGATGCCAGTCTAGAGCATACTGCGATCAGGGAAACCAGGGAAGAAACCGATATTTTGATCCACAGCAAGGCGAACCTTGGACGTTTGAATGATCTCCAGGGCAGGAACAATAATAGAGAAATTGATCTGGTCATCAGCTGCTTCGTATTTCGGATTGATCAGGATCAGGTGCTGTCACCAAACTATGAAGTGGCGGAGGCATTCTGGGTCCCGCTATCTACAGTTACCGATAAATCCAACTATTTCGAGTATCAGACGAACTATCGTGCAGAGCCCTATCCGGCAATCCAGCTGGGTCCCGGAACGGTGGGGCAGGATCGAGTGCTATGGGGTCTGACATTCCGCTTTGTAAACGGATTTCTGGATCTGGTTTTTCCGGAAAAACAAACGTCCTCCGAATAGGGTGGCATAAGCAAGCCACGGTATTATTCGCGCAACTTGATCAGCAACTTGCCTTCGGTGACCTCAATATTTTCGACGCCTTCGGAAAACGCTTTCCAGAATCCTTCACTACCACCAAACTCACCAACCAGATCAATATTCTTCATCCCGCCGAGCCAGGCATTTGGCACAGGTACGCCCATCACACTGACACCTTTCAATATGACAACTGCCCTTCCATTTTGAAATGCGAGTTCCAGGCCGGCACTTAGTTTCAGAGTTTTACCTCCCATAACGGGAAAGTCCGGGTCCAGGGGGATCAGCAGCTTTGCACTGGCCAGATTTTGTGACAAGTCTATGGCCAGACGCCGGGCCATATCTGTGTTACTCGCCACCAGGCCATTCAGTTCCCGCTCGCTAAGTACAATTTGCCGGTCGCTCTCTTTCTCACTATATTTTTCCGGTTGCAGGTTATCCGGATCCTGCTGATCTGGTGGTGCCTGTGAAGTCGCACCGAAGCCTTCGAATATGCTGAGCTTTGAATTCAGGGTCTGTTGTTCGGATGAGGTCAACTCCACCGGTTCGAAGCGCTTGGGGAAAATATACTGGGTCAGAATCCAGATGGTTGTACCGACCGAAACGGCGATGGTTAGTAATACGATGCTGCCGATAAACAGGCAACCATGCTTATTTTCCGTATTTTGTGCCATAGGCCCGTCTGATTCAGTTTGGTAGGTGGTAACAGATTATATATTTTCAGGGCAGATTTGTGGTTTTCCGGGTATTTGCTGGTAATTCAAATTCAGTTTGACGAATTCCTTAACAAATAAAGAGTTAATTAATTAATCTAGAATTTACTTTAACTATATTTTTGATGAGCGTAGTTTTTCCTTAAAAATCAACAAGATTTTAGCAACCTTAAAGGTGGTTTTTCCTTGACAGGGCTTTGCCTGCGCTCATATAGTGCGAGTTCGTGGAGAATTGTGGGTAATTCTCCCTAATCAGGATTAATTACTATGTTTCGCGGCGCACACGCACTCAATATCGATACAAAGGGTCGACTGGCAATTCCCGTTGGACCACGGAATGAGTTGATTGAGCGATGTAGTAGCAAACTCGTAGTGACGGTAAACAACACCCGGGAAAAATGTTTGTGGTTATACCCCATGGACGTGTGGGATTCGGTTGAGCAAAAAGTTGTCAATCTCCCTAGTTTCGACCCAAATCATCAAAAACTCAAGCGTTTTCTTATTGGCTATGCCAGTGACGTTGAAATGGACAAGAGTGGGAGAATTTTAATTCCGGCGCCGCTGAGAGATTTCGCTCTGTTGGACAAATCGGTGTATCTGGTAGGCCAGGGTAACAAATTTGAAATCTGGAACGAAGAACTGTGGAATGAAAAATGCAGTCAATGGATGCAGGAAGATATTGATCTCGAAAGAATGTCTGTGGAAATGGAGCAAATAGCACTTTAGTCACAATGCCAGTCTTGTCCGATAACAGTAGAGAGCATCATCCTGTCCTCAGGTGCGAAGCCCTGGCAGCATTAAATATTCACCAGGACAGCCTGGTAGTGGATGCTACCTATGGTCGCGGTGGACACTCACGCGCCATCATCTCCCGGCTCGGTAACAATGGTCGCCTTGTGGTCATTGATCGTGACCCCAGTGCTGTTCAACAAGCAGCTCTCGAATGGTCGACGGATGAGCGGGTCGAAATAGTACAGGCACCATTTTCCCAGCTTAAAACAATTCTCGAGGGGCGTGAATTAACAGGCCGGGTAACCGGCCTCCTTTTTGATTTTGGCGTCTCTTCCCCTCAGCTCGATAACCCGATGCGCGGGTTCAGTTTCTCCCATGATGGTCCTCTGGATATGCGAATGGACCCTGGCCAGGGGTTAAGTGCCGCCCAGTGGCTTGAGCAGGTAGATGAAAAAGAGCTGGTTTCGGTGCTCAGACGATTTGGCGAAGAGCGATTCGCGAGGAAGGTAGCTAACCGGATCAAGGAACGAGGATTAATTGAGTCAACCGGGGAACTGGCAGCATTGGTGGCAGAAGCTATCCCAACCAGGGAGATTGGCAAACATCCGGCTACGCGTACTTTCCAGGCTATTCGTATCGCGGTAAATCAGGAGTTGGATGAAATCGAATCGGCGTTGCCCCAGGCGGTAGAAGTGCTGGCCACGGGTGGTCGGCTGGTGATCATCAGTTTTCATTCATTGGAAGACCGTCTGGTTAAGCGCTTTCTGCGTAAACGAAGCAAGGGTGATCCATATCCTTCTGATATGCCTGTAACCAACGATATGTTGCACCCGGAAATTAAACTTATTGGCAAGATGATCCGGGCAGGCAAAGAGGAAGTCGCGCGAAACCGACGGGCCCGCAGCGCTGTAATGCGGGTTGCAGAAAAGCTTGGATAGCGACAGTGACAGCTTCCCAAATTTTGCTGCTGATGGTTGTTTTACTCAGCGCCGCTTCAGTGGTTACGGTCCGTCACCAGAACCGGCTTGAATTTATCGCCCTGCAAAAGCAGGAACTGAAGCATGATCAGCTGCAGGCGGAATGGGGCCGGTTGATGCTGGAAAAAGCCACCTGGACCGGGCAACACAACGTTGCTGATGCGGCTCTTAAAACGCTCGAGATGTCGGCACCGAAACCGGACAAGATTGTGACCCTGGAACTGGCGGCCAACAAAGGACAGGTCAATGAGTGAGTTGCCGAACAATCAGCTAGCCAGGGCTGCCATGAGGGCTCCGGGGCAGTATGCGTAGGCAAATATCAAAACCCCCCATCTGGCGGCAGTACCTGGTGATGGGCGCACTGTTATCCGGACTCGGTATTATTGGTCTCAGGGTTGTACAGATTCAAACCGTTGAGCTTGACCATTTGCGTGCACAGGGTGATGCCAGATACCTGCGGGTCATTGAAGTGCTGCCAGAGCGTGGCAAGATTCTGGACCGGAATGGCCAGGTGCTGTCGGTGAGCACACCAGTGGAATCGCTTTGGGCGGAGCCACGCGTTTTTTGTCAATCGAGAGCGCTGTGGAAACCAATGGTGGCACTATTGGATATTAAGTCACGCGATCTTCTTGCAACCTGCGAACGAAAAGGTAACGCAAGTTTTATGTATATCGAGCGAAGGCTTCCGCCGGCCCTTGCACAACAGGTGATGGACCTCAATGTTCCCGGGGTCGAAATCCAGCGTGAGTATCGCCGCTATTATCCAGGCGGGCCTGTGAGCGCACACTTGATCGGGTTTACTGACGTCGATGATGTCGGTCAGGAAGGGCTTGAGCGTTTTTATAATTCCTCATTAGCCGGATCACCCGGTCGAAAACGAGTATTGAAAGATCGTGCGGGTCACTTTGTGGAGAGTGTCGAAAGTATCCGCCAGGTACAACATGGCAAGGATCTTGAGATCAGTATCGATCAACGAATTCAGTCTCTTGCCAGCCAGTACCTGGAAACTGCAGTGAAAAAGTACAATGCTGCCGGTGGCAGCGTGGTTGTGATCGGGATTCCCAGCGGTGAAATTATTTCGATGGTGAACTCGCCACAGTTCAATCCCAACGATCGCACAACCCTGAAAAAGGGCGTGTTTCGCAATCTCGCGGTTACCGATATTCTTGAACCAGGCTCGACGGCAAAACCGTTTACCGTGGCCATGGCGCTGGATAGTGGTCAGGTTGGCGTGGATACCATGGTGGATACAGCGCCGGGAACCTATCGAGTGGGTAGAAGCACAATCCATGATGTCCACAATTATGGTGAGATATCTGTTTTTGACGTCATCGTTCATTCGAGCAATGTCGGTACCGCCAAATTGGCACTGGCGTTTCCCTTTAGCGCGCTGTTTGATACGTTCAAAGCCGTAGGCTTTGGTGATAAAGCTGCTAATTTACCGGGGGAGATTTCGGGATCCATGGTAAAGAGAACTCGACCCATTGAACACGCGACCTATTCTTATGGTTATGGATTTTCGGTAACACCGTTGCAACTCGCGCGAGCGTATACCGCATTTGCTACTGACGGAGTAGTGTTACCTGTGACCCTGGAATCCAAACCAGAAGGCTATCGGGCCGAAGGGAAGCGGGTTTTTAGTCCTGCTACGGTGAGCACATTGCGCCAGATGCTGGAGCAGGTGGCGACACCCGAAGGTACTGCGCGCAAGGCGCGTATCCCGCGATACCGAATCGGTGGCAAAACCGGTACCACCCACAAGCTGATTCAGGGTAACTACAAGAATAAGCGGTATGTTTCATTGTTTGCAGGGTTGGCACCCATTACCAATCCCCGGTTTGTGATGGTCGTTACCATCGATGACCCACGTGGAAAGCTATACTACGGCGGTGATGTTGCGGCACCGGTATTCGCATCCCTGATGCAGGATTTAATGCGTTTATACAATGTAAAACCGGATGGTATTGGACAGACCCAGATCACTGACCAGAAGGTCAATCTGAATGTGGCCAGGAAATCAGCATGATAATGGAAAAATTTTCCGCCCCGGCCGCGATACCAGGTGCATTACTACAGGGGCTTGTTGATCAGGATGCAGTCGCGTCACTGGCAGCCGGTTTGGAAATTCGGGGGCTCTCCCTCGATAGCCGTACCGTGGTTCAAAACGATTTATTTTTTGCTCTGCCCGGAGCTACGGTTGATGGTAGACAGTTTGCCCGGTCGGTGGTCGACCGTGGGGCAGCCGCTGTCGTATATGAAAGTTCAGATGCTCCGGAGCAGTGTCTTCTACTTGCTCGTAAACAAAGGGCCATCGGGGTCAGCAATCTGCGAAGCAAGTTAAGCTTGATAGCTGGCCGATTCTTTGCCAATCCGTCGGTCGGGATGAATGTTATCGGGTTCACTGGCACGAATGGAAAAACGACTTGTGCATATCTCCTGACCCAGGCGCTGAATCGATCAGGTGAGCGCTGCGCCATGATGGGAACCATCGGTACCGGATTTCCCGATCAGTTAATGGCGTCGAATCTGACCACAGGCGATGCGGTGGAAGTGCAACGTATTTTGCGTCAGCTACGTGACCATGGTGCCAATGCCGTATGCATGGAAGTATCTTCTCATGGTCTTGATCAGGATCGTGTGGCAGCAGTGAATTTCAATGTCGCGATTTTTACCAACCTGACCCAGGATCACCTGGACTATCATGGCACCCTTGCAAATTATTCCGCGGCCAAGAAAAAGTTATTCGATTTTGCCTGCCTGAATGCAATTGTGGTCAATAAGGATGATCCCACCGGTCGCGAAATACTAAAGGCCAATCGGCGTTGCCGGGTTATCAGTTATGGGTATCGTGATGCGGATATCGTGCCGCAGGAGATCAGGGTTGATTCAGATGGCATAGGTTTTCGTGTCCACTGGGATGGGCAAACTGTAACAATTCGCTCTTCACTCCTGGGGCAGTTGAACATTCCCAATCTGTTGGCGATTGTTGCCACCTTGCTGGTGCTGGATTATTCACTACCACAAATTGCCGAGGTGATGCCTGAACTGACAGCCCCGCCCGGCAGAATGGAATTATTCAACCCTGGCCCGGAAAGTGCACGGGTCGTTGTCGATTATTCTCATACACCTGATTCTCTTGAGCGTGCGCTGAAGTCCTTGCGTGCACACTGCAGGGGAGAACTTTGGGTCGTATTTGGATGTGGCGGTGATCGCGATCGAGGCAAGCGTCCTGTGATGGGTAAGATAGCCGTGTCACTGGCAGACCACGTCATCATTACCAATGACAATCCGCGTAACGAAGATCCGGCAAGTATTGTTGAAAACATCCTGCAAGGTATCGATAACAACCACAAAACAACTTCGTTGGAAGTTATTTATGATCGGCGTGTGGCAATTGCGCGGGCGATGGAGGCCGCAGCTGGCGAAGATCTGGTATTAATTGCCGGCAAGGGGCATGAGCAGACCCAGACCATTGGCGACGAAAGATACCCCTTCAGTGATCGCGAAGTGGTGGAACAATTTTGGAGGGGTCAGCAGTGATGCGGATGTCGCTGGCAGCCGAATTTATGGAGGCAGAACTGATTGGTGCTGATCAACTGTTCACGGGTGTGTGTATTGATTCCAGGGTGCTTGATAAGGGAGATCTGTTTATTGCAATTCCCGGCGAGAACTTCGATGGCCATGACTATATTGCCGAGGCCGTTTCCGGCGGTGCAATCGGGGCGGTAGTTGAACATATAGTTGCTGATCAAATAGCTCAGCTAAAGGTCAACGATACAACCATTGCGCTCGGTAAACTGGCGCAGAACTGGCGCTCCCGTTTCGATATTCCGATTCTGGCGGTGACTGGCAGTAATGGCAAGACCAGCGTCACCGCCATGATCAGGGAGATACTGACAGTGAAAGGATCTCCTTTATCTCCCCGGGACAGTTTCAATAATCAATGGGGTGTACCGCTTACCCTGCTGAAATTAAATCATACCCATAGTCACGCCGTGATTGAAATGGGTATGAACCATGCCGGAGAAATTGACCTGTTGTCGAGCATAACCCGACCCACCGTTGCCTTGATTAACAATATTGCAGCGGCTCATCTGGAGGGGCTTGGTAACCTGGAGCGGGTTGCCGATGCCAAGGCTGAAATTTTCAACGGCATGGGAGCCGATGGTGTGGTTGTGCTCAACGCTGACGACCAGTTTTACCAGCGATTGAAGCAATGTGCGGGAACGAGAAAAGTGCTGTCCTTTTCCCTTACCCATCGAACCGACTGCGAACCTGCTGTGGTTTCCAGTGAGATCCTGCTTGCCACCGGGCAGAGTCAATTTGTCTTGAATATCGGCAAGCGTTCAATTCCGATATGTTTGTCAGTGCCGGGACAGCACAACATCTCCAATGCCCTGGCCGCAGCGACAGTGTGCCATAGTATTGGAATCAAAATTGAACAAATTGCTGAAGGTCTCGAGCGGGTTAGCGGTGTTTCGAGCAGACTCGATATCAGGCGCACACCATCTGGTGCCAATCTCATTGACGATAGCTTCAATGCCAATCCTGGCTCTACTCTGGCGGCAATCAATGTCCTTGCCAGCTATCCGGGCAAACGCATTCTGGTTTTGGGAGCAATGGCTGAACTTGGTCGTGGAGGTGAAGAACTGCATCGGACGGTAGGTGCAGCGGCAGCACGTTGCGGGATTGAGCGGATGTTCGTTCTGGCGGATTCCGCTAACCGCAATACTGCCGGGTATCTGCGTGGTTTTGGTCAAACTGCTGAATGTTTTGATCGTCTCGAGGATCTCGTCGCCAATCTGCAGCTGGAACTTGAGAATGCAGGGCAGTCTGTGGTTACGGTATTGGTAAAAGGCTCAAAGTCTTCCCGTATGGGCAGGGTGGTGAAAGGATTAATGCATGATCCGGTAGTCAGGGAGGAAGAAACATGTTGACCTGGCTGCTTGAATACCTGTCTCAATATTATAGTTTTCTTAACGTATTCCGTTATCTGACCTTACGCGGAATTTGCGGTGTACTGACTTCAATTACGATCTTCTTTATTTTTGGCCCGGCGATGATTCGCAAGCTGAGCGAATACCAGATCGGGCAAACCATTCGTGAGGATGGCCCACCAACACATTTTGACAAGGTGGGCACACCCACCATGGGTGGTGTGTTGATTTTGATTGCGGTGGTGATAGCCACTTTACTTTGGGCGGATCTTTCCAATCGTTTTATCTGGGTCGCGCTGTTTACAACAATCTCGTTTGGCGTGATCGGATGGGTCGATGATTATCGAAAACTCATCGACAAGAATCCCAGGGGCATGGGTGCTCGTAATAAATTTCTCAGTCAAAGCATTGCCGGACTGGCGGCTGCACTATTTCTCTATTTCAGCGCCCAATCAGCGGCGGAAACCGAGTTGCTGGTGCCGTTATTCAAGGACGTTGCAATACCGCTGGGATCCGGATTTATTTTCCTGACGTGGTTCGTAATCGTAGGAACAAGCAATGCAGTGAATCTTACCGATGGGCTTGACGGACTCGCGATCATGCCTACGGTTATGGTGTCCGGGGCGTTGGGAATTTTTGCCTATGTTACGGGGAATTCCATTTTTTCAGGTTATCTGGGAATTCCCTACATTGAAGGCACCGGTGAGGTGCTGGTGTTTTGTGCCGCACTGGTTGGCGCGGGGCTCGGCTTTCTCTGGTTTAACACTTATCCGGCCCAGGTATTTATGGGCGATATCGGTGCACTCTCGCTTGGTGCCGCCATTGGGGTGGTAGCCGTTATTGTGCGTCAGGAAATTGTTCTGGTCATTATGGGTGGCATATTCGTTATTGAAACAGTATCGGTCATTCTACAGGTGGCATCGTTCAAGTTGGTGGGTCGCCGAATATTCCGCATGGCGCCACTGCACCATCATTTCGAACTCAAGGGATGGCCGGAACCGAGGGTTATCGTACGATTCTGGATTATCAGCCTGATGCTTGTGTTGGTCGGCCTTGCCACATTAAAGATTCGCTAAGCCTGGAGCCAATGATGAATGCGGTCAAAAATTCAGCGCAAGACGGTAGCCCGATCCTGGTGGCAGGATTAGGTCTGACCGGCTGGTCCGTTGTGCGCTACCTGTTGGCCCGGGGAGAGTCTGTGGTCGTTACCGATACGCGGGTGAATCCACCCTATCTTGGCCAATTGCAGACTGAGTTTCCCCAGGTTCCATTTATCGTTGATCTGCCAACGGATGATTTCGCCCGTTATCGTGAAGTCGTTATCAGCCCCGGGATTGCGGTTACTACGGATAATGTCATTGGTGATGTCGAATTATTCCTTCGTGCTGTCACTGCGCCAGTCATTGCAATTACTGGTTCCAATGGTAAATCAACCGTAACCATGCTGGTCGGTGAAATGCTCAATGCGGGGCCATATCGTGCTCATGTGGGCGGTAATATAGGCACCCCTGCACTGGATTTGCTGGCATTGCCGGTACCGGATTACTATGTCCTCGAACTGTCCAGTTTTCAGTTGGAAACCACGTACAGCCTGGCCGCACGCTCTGCTGTTGTATTAAACGTGAGCGAAGATCATATGGATCGGTACACTGACATTGCTGACTACAAGGCGGCCAAGCAGAAAATTTTCTCCGGCGCAAAATGCCGAGTGTATAACCGCGATGATCCGGTACTTGGCGGGCAACCACAAGGAGCAAACGATATCAGTTTTGGCCTCGGTCATCCTGACGAATCACAATTTGGTATCAGTATTGAAAACAATCAAAGATATTTAATCCAGGGATCCCGCAAGCTGGCACCATTTTCGGCCCTCACCTTGCAGGGCGAGCAAAATGTATCCAATGTGCTGGCTGCAATGGCTCTTATTGCAGGTGCGGGCATTGCCCTCGATTCCACTATGGTAACGGCAGCAATGAAGTATCCGGGTTTACCTCACCGCTGCGAACTGGTTGCCAGATGGAATCATGTCAAATGGATCAATGATTCCAAGGGCACCAATATCGGTGCTACCCTGGCGGCCATTCATGGCAGCGACAAACCGGTGATTCTGATTGCGGGTGGGCAGGGTAAGGGGGCCGATTTCAGTGGATTACGGGCCGCAATAGCCAGCGATGTGAAGGCGGTTTTTCTGATCGGTGAAGACGCTGTAAAAATTCAGCAGGCGCTGGATTCCGGAAAAAAAGTTCAACTGGCAAGCTCACTTGAAAGCGCTATTCACCAGGCGGCACTGTTGGCCGTGGCTGGTGACACCGTCTTGTTTTCACCAGCCTGTGCAAGTTTCGATATGTTCGATAGTTACGAGCATCGTGGCAACACATTCCGCCAGATAATCAGGAGACTGATCGAGGAGCAGGGTGATGTCTGACAATAACGACGACTACCAGGCCCTGCAGATCGAGAGATTTACTGCCCATAAAGGCGCCGATCCAGTGCTTGCATTTTCTACCATAGCCATTCTGGCAATTGGGCTGGTGATGGTTTTTTCTGCCACCGTGGCGGTTGATAGCAAGACCCTTGCGTTCAGTACCCAACATCTGGTTAAACATCTGGTTCATATCGGTCTTGGTGCCCTGCTTTTTTTTACCGCCATGCGCATCCCTCTTGACTGGATACAGGTGGCTAGCAAGGCGGTGTTGCTTATCGGTCTGTTAATGCTGGCGCTTTTGTTTATTCCAGGCATTGGTGTTGAAGTGAATGGAAGTCTTCGTTGGTTCAGTATTGGTGGATTTCGCATGCAACCATCGGAATTAATGAAAATCGCCGCGCTCATTTATTTCGCTGACTATCTGGCACGAAAAAAGGAAGATCTGCACCTGTTTAAGGTAGGGATAATCAATGTTGGACTGGTGGTTGGTGTGATCGGGCTGTTGCTTCTGTTGCAGCCGGATTTTGGTACCACGGTAGTGCTGGTTACAACGGTGGCTGGAATGATGTTCCTGGCGGGCGTCAGATTTTGGCACTTTTTGGTCAGCATCAGTGTCGCTACAGGGCTAATGACAGTATTGATGTGGATGGAACCTTACCGGGTAACCCGGTTGATGAGCTATCGCGATCCATGGGCGGATCCGTTCGACTCGGGGTTTCAGTTATCTCAGGCGCTCATAGCCATCGGTCGCGGAGAATGGTTTGGGATCGGACTCGGTAGCAGTATTCAGAAATTATTCTACTTGCCTCATGCGGGCAATGACTTCCTGATCGCGGTGATTGGCGAAGAACTGGGTGCAGCAGGTATTCTCACAGTTCTGGCTTTGTTTGCTGTAGTACTCTGGCGTGCATTCAAAATCGGACGACGTGCCATCGACCAGGGCCATCGATTTGCCGGGTTTCTCGCCCAGGGTATAGGGCTTTTGATCTGCCTCCAGGCGGCCGTACATATTGCTGTGAATACCGGTTTGTTACCAACCAAGGGATTGACCCTGCCATTGATGAGTTATGGTGGTAGTAGCATGTTATCGAGCATGCTCGCACTTGGCTTGCTGTTTGCCATAGATCGACAATGCAGGCCTTCGCCAGGGAGGACCAGATGAGTCGATTGATGGTAATGGCCGGGGGCACCGGGGGACATGTGATGCCGGCGCTGGCGGTTGCCAGGAAACTGAGAGAGCGTGGGGTAGAAATACGCTGGATGGGTAATGCTGATGGCCTTGAAGCAAAGCTGGTACCCGACGCGGGGTTTGAACTGGAATTCATCAGTATCAAGGGTTTGCGGCAAAGTGGATTGAAGAGAAAGTTGATGATGCCATTTATCCTGATGCGTGCCTGTCTCCAGTCGTTGAAAATTATTCTGCGCTGGCGGCCTGACGTATTGCTGGGTATGGGCGGTTTTGTTTCTGGCCCGGGTGGTCTGGTGGCGGGGTTGATGGGTAAGCCGTTAGTACTCCATGAGCAAAATGCTGTTGCGGGATTAACCAATCGCTGGCTGGCACCATTGGCGCGCGAAGTGCTGAGCGGATTTCCATTGGCAAAGGGTATCAAAGACGTGAAGTGGGTGGGCAATCCGGTACGGGAGCCCATCCGTCGAATCGCTGCTCCTGAAACTCGTTTTCAGGATCGCAAAGGTGCGCTGCGAATTCTGATTGTGGGTGGAAGCCAGGGCGCCCGGGTATTTAACGATTTTCTGCCGCAATTACTGGCAGACGAACAACTGCCTGGTGTCGAGGTGTGGCACCAATGTGGTCGCTCCAATGGTGAAAAGGTGACCAGGGCCTATCAGGATTCTGGCGTTCATTGTCGGGTGGATGAGTTTATTGATGATATGGCAGAAGCTTATTCCTGGTCTGACCTGGTGATTTGCCGTGCAGGTGCGATGACGGTTTCCGAGGTCTCTGTGGCTGGTGTGGTGGCTTTATTTATTCCCTATCCCTATGCGGTCAATGATCATCAGGCCCGCAATGCAGAATATCTCGTGAGTGGCGGCGCCGCACTCGCGTGTGATCAGTCACAATTTGTCAAAGGGGCATGGATCAGCCAGCTTGCCACTCTGGGCGTGGATCGTGGGGCCCTGGTGGAGATGGCGAAGAAGGCGCGTAGTCTGGCCAGGCTGGATGCTACGGATCAGGTTGCGGACATCTGTGAGGCGCTGATCCATGCATGAATTCGTCAAGCATATTCACTTTGTCGGTATCGGCGGTATTGGCATGAGCGGTATAGCCGAAGTATTACTGGAGCTAGGGTTTTCCGTTTCTGGCTCTGATCTTGCACGAAATCCTATCATTGACCGGTTGGAGAAAGCGGGTGCCGCCATTACGATCGGGCATCAGTCAGAAAATGTTGCGGCGGCGGATGCGGTGGTTACGTCGAGTGCAGTGGCAGCGGACAACCAGGAGGTGCTGGAGGCGCAGTCGCGCAATATTCCGCTGGTGCAACGGGCGGAAATGCTGGGCGAGCTGATGCGCTTTCGGCGCGGCATCGCTATTGCCGGGACCCATGGAAAAACCACTACTACCAGCCTCGTAGCCGCGGTATTGGCCGCTGCAGGAATGGACCCTACCTTTATTGTTGGCGGCGTGGTGAATAGTGTGCGTACCAATGCCAGGCTTGGAAAAGGGCAATATCTGGTGGCGGAAGCAGACGAAAGCGATGCGTCTTTTCTCCATCTTCAGCCCCAGATGGCGGTTGTGACAAACATTGATGAAGACCATATGGAGACTTATGGCGGTGACTTTGATCAGCTGCGCAAGACCTACCTTGCATTTCTCCATAATCTCCCCTTTTATGGCCTCGCGGTATTGTGCTTTGATGATCCCGAGGTGCGGCAAATAAGCACTGAACTGGCGCGCCCATTCCTGACCTACGGATTGGGTGAGCAGGTTGATTTTCAGGCCACGAAAATTCGTTACCACGGGCCCAACAGTTTTTTTGAGGTGCAACACAAAGGCAGCAACCTTGGAAATTTCAAGCTCGCAATGCCAGGTGAGCACAATGTCCTCAATGCGCTGGCGGCCATTGTCATTGCAACGAAATTAGGAATTCCGGTTCCATCGTTACAAAAAGCGCTGGCTGCTTTCAAGGGAATCGACAGACGTTTTCAGATTCTTGGCACCCTCTCCATCAGTGGCGGAGAGGTAGACATGGTGGACGACTATGCCCACCATCCACGGGAACTACGCGCAACCCTGAAAGCAGCAAGAGGGTGTTGGCCAGAGCGCAGAATAGTCACCGTATTCCAGCCCCACCGGTTCAGTCGTACTCGGGATCTGTTTGATGATTTTGCCCAGCTATTGTCGGAAATCGACAATCTGATTGTGACCGAGGTTTATCCTGCGGGAGAATTGCCCATTAACGGTGCCGATGGTCGCTCGCTATGCAAGGCAATTCGGCAACGGGGCAAGGATCCGGTTTTTGTGGATACCCTCGATGAGCTGGCCAGGTTACTGTCCGGATACCTCCAGCCGGGAGACGTGTTGTTGACCCTGGGAGCGGGAGACATCGGGCGTTTTGCAAACAGGTTGTGGGCCGACGGCCTGGCCCCGGAGGTTGCAACATGATGGTTGCGCGGACGGTCCCGGTATTACCTTTCGATGATACAGGCTTGCGTGGCACCCTGAAATTCAATGAATCCATGGCCAGGCATACCAGTTGGCGGGTGGGTGGTGCGGCAGACTATTTTTATATCCCGGCGGACCGTGAAGATGTGGTTTGTCTTATCAGGCAGTTACCCCGGGAAATGCCGGTGACCTGGATAGGACTTGGCAGTAACCTGTTGGTCAGGGACGCCGGTGTTGAGGGTGTGGTTATCAAGACATCCGGGGCGTTGTCTCAAATTGAACCAGGGGAACAAGGCTTGCTGTATGCAGAGTCCGGTGTTTCCTGTTCCCGGGTCGCGCGCATCAGCGTTGCAAACGGGCTTTCCGGTGCAGAATTCCTCGCTGGTGTACCTGGTTCTTTTGGCGGCGCCCTGGTCATGAATGCGGGCGCTTTCGGTGGCGAAACCTGGCCCCTGGTGGAGCGAATAGAATGCATTGACAGGCTAGGCAATTGCGTAGCTTTTGGCCATCGGGAAATCAGCTTTGGCTATCGCGAGGTCCGGCTGCCAGAGCAGCATGCAGTGCTTGCAGGGGTTCTCAGACTGGCTCCGGCGGAGCCAACAACCGATGGCAGACAGCAAATTAAATCACTGCTTGAGAAGCGCAGTGCCAGTCAGCCTGTGCAGAGTGCCAATGCAGGTTCCGTATTCAAAAACCCCCCCGGGAAATTTGCCGCGAGGATTATTCAGCAATTGGGACTGAAGGGTAATTCCATTGGCGGTGCACGTTTTTCCGAGATCCATGCAAACTTTATTGTTAATGACGGCACCGCCAACGCATTTGAAATTGAGTCACTGATCAATCTCGCTCGAAGTCAGGCAATGTCCCGAATGAATATCCGGCTTGAACCGGAAGTCAGGGTTGTCGGGAGGCAGGCATGAACGGCGTGGTGCATAGCGAGTTTAACGAGGTCGATTTTCAGAGCAACGAGTCTGAATCCGGATCGAGCTGGGTTGCCGGGCTGGTTTTTATTTTATTGCTGGCACTGGTTGCGCTGTTCGTGGTGGATAAGTTGTATCACCCTGGCAGGTTTCCCATCGAACAGGTTGAGGTGCATGGTCAGTTCCGTCATGTTGATGGTGCTGAAGTGAAAAAGGCAGTGGAAGGATCACTGGACGGCAACTATTTTTCTGCAAGCCTCGAGAGTATTGAACAGCATATCCGTCAAATGCCCTGGGTTTTTGACGCTTCGGTAAGACGACAATGGCCTTCAACACTGGTGGTGGATGTGGAGGAAGTTCAACCAGTTGCAACGTGGGGCGACACTCAATGGCTCAATGCCAGCGGTGATCTGGTGAAACGTGAACCATGGGACGCCAGCCTGCCTGTATTGCATGGGCCCGATTCCATGCAGCAAACGGTTTGGCAGACTTTTCAAAACTGGCATGGCATGTTTGCAGCCCACGGCCTGTCACTTGATCGGTTGAAATTTGACCAGCGTGAGCTTTGGTACCTGACCCTGTCACTGACAGCACTGGCGCTTGACCGAACGGTTGCGGAAGTGTTGCAGCCAGGTAACGATCTGCCTGAGGCCAATACCATGGCGAGAGCTGAAGTTACCATGATTGTAGATAACAGTGATGCCACGGCACGAATTAAACGCCTGATCAAGGCCCTCAATAGTCAATTGATTGCTGAATTTCCGGCAATGAAATCTATTGATCTTCGCTACCCAAACGGGTTTGCGATCAACTGGGTAACGCAACATCCGGATCCAAACAAACTAACCGAATCACAATAGAAGTATGGGTAGAAAACCAAACAGTAACCTGATCGTCGGCATTGATATCGGAACCTCAAAGGTTCTGGCAATTGTTGGCGAGATTGGGGATGATGGTGGACTGGAGGTGATCGGCGTCGGGCATCATCCTGCACGCGGATTGCGTAAAGGGGTGGTGGCGAATATTGAACTTACGGTGCATTCAATTCAGCGTGCAGTGGAAGAAGCTGAATTGATGGCGGGCTGTCAGATTTATTCAGTTTTTGCCGGTATCGCGGGAGCCCACATTAACAGCTTTAATTCTCACGGTGTGGTAGCGATTCGGGACAATGAAGTTACCAACAATGACATTGAGCGCGTTATCGAAGCGGCCAAGGCGATGGCGATTCCCAATGACCAGCGCATTTTACATGTCATGCCGCAGGACTTTGTTATCGATGGACAGGATGGGATCCGGGAACCGGTAGGTATGTGTGGTGTACGCATGGAAGCCAAGGTGCATATGATAACGGGCGCCGTGAGCGCGGCCCAGAATATCGTCAAGTGTATTCGTCGCTGTGGACTTGAAGTAGATGACATCATTCTGGAACAAATTGCCTCCAGCGAATCGGTGTTAACCGAAGATGAACGCGAACTGGGTGTTTGCATGATAGATATCGGTGGTGGTACCACTGACATTGCTATTTTCACTGAAGGCGCAATTCGGCATACCGCTGTAATTCCTGTTGCCGGAGATCAGGTGACCAATGATATAGCGGTTGCATTCCACACCCCTACCGCTGCCGCTGAAGAGCTCAAGAAGAAGCACGGTTGTGCGCTGGTACAACTGGTTGATGAGTCTCAGATAATCGAAACACCCAGCATGGGTGGTCGTCCACCAAGAAGTCTTTCGCGGCAAAACCTGGCAGAAATAATAGAACCACGGATCGAAGAATTACTGCTGTTGATACAGGCAGAGTTGCGCCGTAGCGGGTTTGAAGAATTGATTGGCTCCGGAATCGTAATTACCGGCGGAAGTTCACGCATTGAAGGCATGATGGAACTGGCTGAGGAGATCTTTCATCTTCCGGTTCGCATGGGGGTGCCTAACTACAATGGTTCGCTGAGTGAAGTGGTAAAGAATCCAATTTATGCAACGGGCATCGGATTGATTGAGTTTGGTCACTCAAATCGCTCCCGGGCTGTCCAGTTTGCCGAACAGCCGAGTCGATTAAAAACCATGCTTGAGCGAATGAAAAGCTGGTTTAAAGGAAGTTTTTGAAATGATGAATTTTTCAAACAGGTTCATTATTTTTTGTTCTACTTGCACACGTGGAGGACATAATTATGTTTGAATTAGTAGAAGCGGTAAGTCAGCGGGCTGTAATCAAGGTTATCGGAGTCGGTGGCGGCGGCGGTAACGCCGTTGAGCATATGCTCAAAGCTGATCTTGAAGGTGTTGAGTTTATCAATGCCAACACTGACGCCCAAATGCTGTCGAGATCAAATGCGCCAACGATCCTGCAGTTGGGTGAAAATCTGACCAAAGGGCTGGGCGCAGGGGCAAATCCGGAAATTGGTCGCCAGGCAGCGATGGAAGATCGCGACCGCATTGCGGATGCCATCGATGGTGCGGATATGGTCTTTATCACGGCAGGTATGGGCGGCGGTACTGGTACAGGGGCGGCCCCGGTGATCGCTGAGCTGGCACGGGAAAAAGGGATACTGACGGTCGCTGTAGTGACCCGCCCGTTTCCTTTTGAAGGCAAAAAGCGTATTGATCTGGCTTTTCGCGGAATAGAGGAATTGCAACAGCACGTGGACTCCCTGATTACAATTCCCAATGAGAAAGTATTGGCTGTGATGGGACAGGATGCCACTTTGATCGATGCTTTCGCCAAAGCCAATGAAGTTCTGTTCAATGCGGTGCAGGGCATATCAGAACTGATTACGAGGCCGGGTATTATCAACGTTGACTTTGCAGACGTCAGAACAGTGATGTCTGAAATGGGCAAGGCGATGATGGGTTCAGCCACTGTCAGCGGTGAAAACCGTGCTATGGAAGCGGCTCGTCAGGCAATTTCAAGCCCGTTGCTTGAGGACGTCAATTTACACGGTGCCAAGGGGTTGCTGGTAAACATTACCGCTGGGCCGGATATGGCTATTGGCGAATTCGAAGCGGTGGGTAACGCAATCCACGAATACGCAGCGGCAGATGCATGTGTGGTAATTGGTACTGCTTTTGATCCCGAAATGCAGGGTGATTTGCGAGTCACCATGGTGGCAACAGGTCTGAGTGACGGCAAGCCGGGTAAGGTTGTGGAATCAGTTGTGAAACCGAAGTCGGTAGTAAAGCCACCGGTGCCAAAAGCAGAAGTTCCGTTGGGGGGTATGAATCCACCACGAACATTCAATGGCAGGCCGCCGCCCCCAGTCCCCTCAGAAGCCCCCCCGGGAAATTTTGATCATCTGGATATTCCGGCATTTCTACGCCGCCAGGCGGACTGATTCATCCCCTCCTCGTGTGCACGCGGAGCTGCTGACGTGACGGGTGAAGGTGCGCTAAATGGTTCTAATTGAGGCCACTTTAGTGTAATATTCGCCCGTTTTACGTCCCATAATAACTTCCGCCCAATGCGGATTCCTCTCCGGAATGATTAGACAGCGCACTCTTAAAAACATTATTCGAGCCACAGGGGTTGGCCTGCATACCGGAAAGAAGGTTTATCTGACTCTTCGACCTGCGCCAGAAGATACCGGAGTTGTATTCATTCGTACCGACCTCAATCCTGCAATCGATGTGCCGGCACGACCAGAAAATGTAAGTGATACGCGCCTTTCAACCACTCTGGAGCGGGATGGTGTAAAAATTTCCACGGTGGAGCATTTAATGTCCGCTTTTGCTGGTCTCGGTATCGACAATGCTTATGTAGAATTAAGTGCGCCGGAAGTTCCGATTATGGACGGAAGTGCGGGGCCATTCGTGTTTTTATTGCAGTCTGCCGGAATCTCGGAGCAGAAAAAACTCAAGCAATTCATTCGTATCAAGAAGCCCTGTGTTGTCCAGGACGGTGACAAATGGGTCAAGTTTGAACCCTTCAATGGCTTCAAGGTCTCATTTTCCATCGATTTTGATCATCCGATATTGCAAAGTTCTGTTCAGACTGCATCGGTAGATTTTTCTACCACCTCATTTGTAAAAGAAGTCAGTCGTGCCCGGACATTTGGTTTTATGGATGATCTGGAGGCGTTACGTAATGCCGGCCTGGCTCAGGGCGGTAGCTTCGACAATGCAATTGTCATGGATTCGTTCCATATCCTGAACGACGATGGCCTGCGATACGAGGACGAATTCGTCAAGCACAAGGTGCTGGATGCGATCGGCGATCTTTACCTGTTGGGACACCCTCTGATCGGTGAGTTCAGCGCCAACAAATCCGGCCATGAACTGAACAATCGGTTACTGAGAAAATTGATTGCCGATAAATCTGCCTGGGAGTTGGTGACTTTTCAGGATGAATCTGAAGTTCCGATCTCATTTGTCAGAACTGTACCTGTCTGATCTACTCCCCCACCTGGTGCCATACCGGGATCAATGCTCCCGTTTGCGTGACAATCTGTTCATGGCATCGCGCATTCCGGGGTGTTTGAGCCCACTCGCAGTGAGTGCCAGTCCTTTTCGACTGGATTCTGATATTTGAATTTTACTGCGGCGTTTGCTCGCAGCCGGAAAGCTTCCCGGGCTGATACGAATATCAACCCTGGTGATGCCGAAGCCATCCAGCCCATCCAGGATCTGCTGCATATGATGTCTGAGTTCGGTGGACCAGATTGGTGATTGAGTGAATACTACCAGCCTGCCGGATGTGAAGAGCAGAGGATGGCTCCAGGGCGCTGCACGTCCAGCACATCGTAGCCATCTATGGCTCAGTTCTGACTGAATGGAATTATCTGCGGGAGGATCATCAGTAGTACTGATGTTGGCCTTGATTAAACTGGAAATTGGGCGAAAGTCTTTCAAACTGAATAAAACGTCTCATATATATTTCAATCACTCAATGCACGCTACTCTGGCATAATCCGAGCTGGCTGCAAAGAACAAAATGATACTGGATTTATGCTGCAAAATGTACTGAAAAAAGTCTTCGGAGACCGCAATCAGCGGATGCTCGGCAAGATGAATAAAATTGTTGGTCAAATTAACGCTCTCGAAGGCGAAATTGAGACACTGGATGATGCCGGACTGCTTGCCAGGGCTAGCGAACTTCGTGCCCGGGTTCAGCAGGGGGCAAACACAGAAAGTATTTTACCTGCCACCTTCGCGGTTGTACGGGAAGCCTCCAGAAGGACCCTGGGGTTACGTCATTTCGACGTTCAGTTGCTTGGCGGTATGGTACTGAATGATGGCAAAATTGCGGAGATGAAAACTGGTGAAGGCAAGACCTTGATGGCTACCCTGCCGGCTTGTTTGAATGCACTGAGTGGAATTCCGGTGCACATTGTAACGGTCAACGACTACCTGGCGCAGCGGGATGCTGACTGGATGGGCAAGATATACAACTTTCTTGGCCTTAGCGTCGGGGTAATCATGTCTGGTCAGGCGCCGGATGAGAAGAAGGCTGCCTATGAGTGCGATATCGTCTACGGAACGAATAATGAGTTTGGGTTTGATTATTTACGGGACAATATGGCTTTTTCCGGGGAAGATCGTTTTCAGAACAAGCTCGGATTTGCCATCGTTGACGAAGTGGATTCCATTCTGATCGACGAGGCGCGAACACCACTCATTATTTCTGGCCCTGCGGAAGGAAGTAATGAGCTATATCAAAAGATCAATCAGCTGGTACCCGAATTGACTCTGCAAAAGGAGGAGGAAGGGCCCGGTGATTACAGTGTGGATGAGAAATCACGCCAGATTTCGCTCACAGAAGAAGGTCACGAACACGCCGAAGAGTTACTGGTTGCCAACGGTTTGCTGGAACATGGAGGTAGCTTGTATGAGCTGGGAAATATCAGCCTGATGCATCATGTTTATGCTGCATTGCGAGCCCATAATTTGTTCAAGAAAGATGTTGACTACATTGTACGTGACAACCAGATCGTTATTATCGATGAATTCACCGGGCGAATGATGGCCGGTAGACGCTGGTCTGATGGCCTCCATCAGGCGGTAGAGGCCAAGGAGGGTGTGACTATCCAGCAGGAAAACCAGACCATGGCGTCGATAACATTTCAGAACTATTTCAGACTTTACGACAAGCTTTCAGGTATGACCGGGACTGCTGACACCGAAGCCCCGGAATTTATGCAGATTTACGGACTTGAAGTGGTGATCCTGCCGACCAATCAACCGATGGTGCGGGTTGATCAGGCTGACCTGGTATATCGTACTGCAAAAGAGAAATTTGATGCTATTGTGACCGCTATTCAGGACTGCCAGGGACGTGGCCAACCCGTCCTGGTGGGAACTGCATCCATTGATTCGTCTGAATATCTGTCTGCTATTCTCACCAAACTGTCCATCGGCCATGACGTCCTGAATGCCAAGCAGCATGAACGAGAAGCGGAAATCATTGCCGAAGCGGGTCGACCAGGCAAGGTAACCATTGCCACCAACATGGCTGGCCGGGGAACCGATATCGTGCTTGGTGGAAATCTTGAAATCAAGTTGTCCGGCCTCGAGGCTGATCAGCATGATGCTGCCCGCGCCCGATGGCAGCAGCGCCATCAGCAGGTTGTAGAAGCAGGAGGGCTCCACGTTCTCGGCACCGAACGCAATGAATCCCGGCGGGTAGACAACCAGCTGCGAGGGCGTTGTGGTCGCCAGGGGGATCCTGGTTCAAGCGGGTTTTACCTGTCCCTGGAAGACAACCTGATGCGAATTTTTGGCTCCGACAAAATAGCAGCATTGATGCAGAAACTGGGCATGGAAGAGGGTGAAGCCATCGAGCACCCCTGGGTAACCAAGGCGATTGAAAATGCGCAAAAGAAAGTTGAGGGACATAATTTCGACATGCGCAAACAATTGCTTGAATATGACGATGTTGCTAACGAGCAACGGAAGGTTATCTATGAACAGCGCAACATGCTGATGGAGACCAGTGATATTTCTGAATTTGTCAAACACAACCGTGCCGAGGTGGTAGATACGGTGATCAGTCGCGATCTGCCACCCCAGACCATTGAGGAGCAATGGGATATCGAAGCGCTGGAAAAAGATCTGTTGAGTGAGTTTGGCATCGATTTACCTGTCAGGCAGTGGCTGCAGGATGATGATCAGTTGCATGAAGAAAGCTTACGCAAAAAAATTGTCGATGCGATCGAACAGATGATTGACGAAAAATATCAGCGACTCGATACGGAATCTGTGCGCCATATTGAAAAATCAGTGATGTTGAAAATTCTGGATGACCAGTGGAAAGAACATCTCGCCAGTATGGATCACCTTCGTCAGGGTATTGGCTTGCGTGGCTATGCGCAGAAAAACCCGAAACAGGAATACAAGCGCGAAGCATTCGAAATGTTTACCCAATTGCTGGAAGATGTGAAATACACCGTTTCCACCACCCTGGCTCGGTTACATATTCCTACTGCAACAGAATTGACTGAGATGGAATCTCGGCAACGAGAACAACAGCGTCAGCAACAACAGCAGAATATGAACTTCATTCATGCTGAGGCAGGGCTGCCGTCAAAAGCAGTTGATCCAGAGTCGGATTCTGAGCAGGCTGCAGTGCAAACACGGCGACCCAGACAGCAACAAACAGTCGTACGGCAGGGAAAGAAAGTAGGACGCAATGAACCCTGTCCCTGTGGATCCGGTAAAAAATACAAACAATGCCACGGCAGCTTGAATTGACCGGAGATTCCTGACAGGCTTCCACGGCAAGTTCCCTCGCAGGGTTTCACTACAGCGTATTCCGGTAATTGATCAAAGTAACATGAAAATTTCACCGCTGGCACCTGAACAATTTCCCGAAATGCCTCCCATTGCAGGGGTTCATCTTGGTACCGCCGCTGCGGGAATCAAGTATCTCAATCGTGATGACTTGATGCTGGCAACGTTCAGTCCAGACTGCACTGTGGCCGGCGTATTGACCAGGTCGGAGACCGCAAGCGCACCAGTCCATTGGTGCAGAAACGGCCTGAAGAGCGGCACTGGTCGTGCATTATTTGTCAACGCCGGGAATGCAAATGCCTTTACCGGGAAGGCCGGATTCGAGGATGTAAAAGTTACCTGCCAATGGGTGGCTCAGCAAGTAGGTTGTGATCAGGATGATGTGTTCATTGCATCAACCGGTGTGATTGGAGAAACCTTACCCATGGACCGTATCACCTCCAGGCTGGACTCGCTCTATTCGACGATGTCAGGAAATGGATGGCGCCAGGCCAGTGAGGCGATTCTTACCACCGATACTTTTGCCAAAGGGGCTAGCCGAAAGGTCCGAATCGGTGATACCCGGGTCACGATTAATGGTTTTTGTAAAGGCTCGGGCATGATCGAACCGGATATGGCGACAATGCTGGCTTTTGTTTTTACCGACGCCAGAATTCCGGGCAAACTACTGCAAACACTGTTAGTCGAGGCAAATCGAAATTCCTTCAATGCAATTACCGTGGATAGTGACACTTCAACCAGTGATACCTGTCTTTTGTTTGCCACCGGCGAGGCCAGTCATGCCAGTCCGGAGTCGGCTGCTGAGCCATTGCTGGATGATTTCAGGAATGGCCTCAATGATCTGATGAAAGATCTCGCGGTGCAGGTTGTTTGTGATGGTGAAGGGGCCAGCAAACTGATTGAGGTCGTGGTATCAGGGGCCGAGAATGATGACGCCGCCAGGATGGTGGCAAAGTCTATTGCCAATTCACCGTTGGTCAAAACCGCGATCGCGGGCGAAGATGCTAACTGGGGACGGGTAGTGATGGCCGTTGGCAAGTCAGGACAGCGATGCGCAGAGGAACGCATGAAAATTGGCTTTGGTGGCATGCTGGTAGCCGAGAATGGGCAGCGGAGTACAGACTATGACGAATCTTTGGTTACCCAACACCTTAAGGGCCAACATGTTGAAATAACAGTGGAGCTGGGCGCAGGACAAGGGCATTTTCGGGTCTGGACCTGTGATCTGACCCATGGATGTATTTCGATCAATGCGGATTACCGATCCTGACGGACTCCCTGAAGTCGCAACGTTCACATTGACAACACAATAGTGGCAGTCTTTGCGCCTGACAATCGTCTTTATGTTGTGGTTGGTGTATTAACCGATAAAAATGGCAGAGTATTTATTCAGCAACGGCGACAGGGAACGGCCAAAGCAGGTAAGTGGGAGTTTCCCGGTGGTAAACTTGAGCACGGTGAAATGCCACCACAGGGGCTCGCCAGAGAACTGCGCGAAGAACTTGATATCGATGTTATTCAATGTCAACCACTGACCACCATTGCCCATGACTATGACCATGCCAGAGTGTGGTTGGATACCTATCTGGTCACTGAATTCGAAGGCAGGGCCATTGGTCATGAAGGTCAGAGTTTTGCCTGGACAGACATTGATCAAATCATTGAATTTAATGTTCTGCCGCCGGTATTTGCAATCGTTGATGCCCTGAAGCTGTACCGCAGTTCGTGATAATCGGAACGCCCCCTAAGGCATATCAGCGGGAGAAAAATGCTGGAGTAAAAATTTGTGCAATTGTTTTACCTGCGGCCACAGGGCTTCCATATCACCTGAATTGTCGATGACATGGTCAGCCAGCTCGAGGCGTTGCTGATCATTTGCCTGGGTTCTCATAATGGCCTCAATTGAATCTCGATCCATTTTTCGTGACTGTTGCAGGCGCTGGATACGTATTTCCCGAGGGCAGTGAACCACCACAATCTGATCCAGTTCATGAAAGCGACGGGTTTCTGTCAGTAACGGAATCTCGAGAATGCAGAATGAATCCATACACTGATCCGACTGCTCGTCCATCAGGCGGCGAATTTGCGGGTGTAATAGGTTTTCAAGCCATTTTCTCTTCTCCGGGTCTGCAAATACGATCCTGCCAAGTTGCTTTCGATTGAGACTGTTGTCTGCAAGCAATAGTCCGCAACCAAAGTACTGCACGATTTCGGCAAGGCTGGGAGTTCCCGGGGCGGTAATTTTTCGTGCAATCTGGTCGGCATCAATGACCAGTGTGCCAAGACTGGAAAACAGTTCCACTACGGTGGATTTACCACTGCCAATACCGCCCGTCAGGCCAATCCGCGCTGCCATTAAAAATTGAACAACCCAAGGTAATTGGCGGTAATTTCCTGTCCCCACAGCAGCGCAACCCAACCGGCAAAAGTGAGAAACGGACCAAATGACACCGGCGCACGAGAGTCAAGGTTTTTACTGATCAGGAGTAAAACCGCAACCAGGGTGCCGGCAACAGATGCCATCAATACGATAATGGGTAGCATCTCCCAACCAAGCCAGGCACCCAGGGCCGCTAATAGTTTGAAATCACCATAACCCAGCCCTTCTCGACCGGTAATGCGAAAATGAATCTGGTACACCAGCCAAAAACCAAGATATCCCGCCACAGCACCGATCAGCGAAGATTCAAGGGTTGTGATCAGAGCAAAATAGTTTGCCAGTAATCCACCCCACAGTAGCGGAATAGTAATGCTGTCCGGTAGTAACTGATGGTCGAAATCTATCACCGCAAGACAAATTAGTGCCCATAGCAAAAACAGGCTGGCGAGTAAGGGCCAGCCGATGCCCATTTCCATCGCAAGGTGTGCAGTGGCCAGGGAGGTGATGATTTCGATCGCGGGGTAACGCCAGGAAATACCTGCCTTACACCAGGCACATTTCGCTCCTAGCGCGATGTAGCTGATAACCGGAATATTGTGCCAGGGCTTAAGAGGCTGTTTGCATGTCGGGCAGTGGGAAGCGGGGTGGCCAAGGTTGAGTAAGTCCTCTGGAGTGACCGGTTGATCCGCAGTGGGATCCAGCAATTCCGCGCATTGTTGCCGCCACTGATGATGCATCATTACCGGCAAACGCAAAATCACCACATTTAGAAAGCTGCCGACGCAGGCGCCCAGTACGAGCATGAATATTAATCCATAGATCGGATGTTGCAGCAACTGAAGCACAATCTGGTAAGGCTGAATTTGGTCGGATCAGAATACTGCGCCGAGTTTGAATATAGGTAAATACATCGCGATGACAATCGTGCCAACGATGATACCGAGAATGATGATGAGAAATGGTTCCACCAGACTGCTGATGACGTCTACAGCATTGTCGACTTCGGTTTCATAAAAGTCTGCAACCTTGTCAAGCATGCGTTCCAGTTCGCCCGCTTCCTCACCGGTGGCGACCATTTGCAGTACCATACCTGGAAACAACCCGGTATCAGTCATCGATCCTTCCAGGGAACGGCCCGTAGACACGTCCCGCCTGACCATCAATAATCCTTTCCCATATACACTGTTACCGGCTGCGCTGGCGACGGTCTCCAATGAATCTACCAGAGGAATACCGGCACCAAACATCGTTGCCAGGGTACGTGAAACCCGGGCAATGATGGACTTTTTGATGATGGGGCCAAATATTGGAATCCTCAAGATGATCCGGTCAAGCAGATGCTGCATCTTGCGAGAGCGCTTGTAGAAAAATACGAGTGCGGTACCGATAATCATGGTGGATATCATATAGACCACCCAGTATTCCTGTACCGAATGGGACAGGTTCACTACCCATCTGGTCAAGCTGGGCAGTTCAGCACCAAAATCGCTGAACAAGCTTTCAAATTCAGGAATGACGACGATTAACAGGACGGCTACGATAACAATAGCAACAATAATGACCAGCGCCGGATAAAACAGGGCGGAGCGTACTTTGCCCTTGATTCGCTCAATCTTTTCAAGATATCCGGCAATCTTGTTCATCAGAATATCGAGGGTGCCCGACTCCTCGCCCACTGCCACCAGACTTGTGTAAAGACGACTGAAATACTGCGGATGTTTTTTCAGGGTGCTGCTCAGATTTGTGCCGCCCTCGACATCACTGCGGATTTTTCCAAGTAACTCTTTAACCCCTGCGTTCTCATGGCCCAGGGATATGCCGCGCAATGACTGCGCGATCGGGATTCCAGCTTCGATCATGGTGGCTAGCTGTCGGGTAAAAAATACAATGTCCTTGACCCTGACCGTATTGCCAATACTGAATAATGGCTTTGACTGTTTGCGAATTTTTTTGACCCGTACCCCCTGGCGCCGCAGCATCATCCTCGCTGCCTGTACACTTTGCGCCTCGATTTCCCCAGAGGCTTTTCGGTTGCCCTTGTCCTGGCCACTCCAGGCAAATACTGACGGACCGGATTTTTTTCTGGGTTTTGCCATCGGTTCTAATTAGTAGTAACGCGCTCGATTTCTTCCAGGGTAGTGATGCCCATCGCTACTTTATCCAGTCCGGATTGTCGCATGGTCTGAACGCTTTCCAGTCGGGCTTGCTGATCGAGCTCTAGTGCATTGCAATTTGACATCACCAGTTTTGCAATTGCTTCCGTTATGGGCATAACTTCAAAAATTCCTGTTCGACCTCGATAACCGCCCGTACAACCACTACATCCTACGGCTTCATAGACTTCCAGATTGTTAATCTGGCTTGCATCGAAGCCTGCTCTTAGCAACACCTCATCATTTAAAGATACAGGCTGGCGGCACGATTCGCACAGTCGCCTGACCAGTCTCTGGGCGATAACCAGGTTTACAGAAGATGCGATATTGAACGGTGCAACGCCCATGTTGACCAGCCTCGTAAGCGAACTCGGGGCATCGTTGGTATGCAGCGTTGACAGCACCAGGTGACCAGTTTGTGCCGCCTTAACCGCGATTTCGGCGGTTTCAAGGTCACGAATTTCGCCGATCATCAGTACGTCCGGATCCTGCCGCAGAAAGGCTCGCAGAACTTTGCTGAAGGTCAATCCAATACGATCATTTACATTTACCTGGTTTACTCCGTTGACATAGATTTCCACCGGATCTTCTACGCTGGAAATGTTGCGTGCGGTAATGTTAAGAACATTGATCGCGGAATAGAGAGAGACGGTTTTTCCGCTTCCGGTAGGTCCCGTCACCAATATCATGCCATGTGGCTGATTGGCGGCATCCCGATAAGTTTCCAATTGGTGCGGTGCCATGCCAATGGTTTCAAAGCCGAGATTGGCAGCTGCAGTATCCAGAATTCGAATGACCATTTTTTCCCCAAACAAAGTAGGCATGGTACTGATTCGAAAATCAATAGTACGATTGCGGGAAAACTGAATCTTCATTCGACCGTCCTGTGGTAGTCGGCGCTCGGCAATGTCGAGGGTGCCGAGAATTTTCAGTCGCGCAATAATCTTATGTACCAATCCCTGCGGGGGGTTAATCGCATCGTGCAGTACACCGTCAATTCGGAAGCGAATCCTGGTGTTCCTTTCGTAGGGCTCGATATGGATGTCCGAAGCGCCTTTTCGTATCGCATCTTGCAGTATCTTGTTGACGAAACGAACAATAGGAGTATCGATTTGCAGGTCGAGAGCCCCATGAAGATCATCTTCTACTTCAGACGCCAGATCGATATCATCGAGACCTTCCTCGTTGACAATGTCACTCAGGGACAAGTCACCGTCCCTTTCGAGTACTCGATCCAATACCACCGCAAGCTTGCGTGGATCCACCATGATCTGACTCACTGAAAGACCGCTATTAAATTTTATTTCGTCTAGCGCGGTATTGTTTCCAGGGTCTCCTACGGCGATGAACAGGCGTGTATCACGCAAGTAAACTGGCAGAATATGATGTTTCTCAATGAGCTGGTGCGGAATAATTTCCAGCGGTGAGAGGTCGGTGTTAAGAGAGTCGATATCCATCATCGGAATGCCAAAATCCCGGGATATTAAATCACAGGCCTGAACCACTGGAACAGAATTTTGTTCGATGCACTGAAGAAAGAAAGAACGATTTTCTTTCATCGCATTGTTATTGATTTCATGGGCTGCTATTTCATTCAGCAGACCCATTGACACCATTTTAGATGCAATACCCGACAGCGAGATTTGGGCGGCAGGTTGATCGGATGGATTAGCTTCTGTTGCCATTAAATCAGGCCTCTATAAATTTTTAAATTTCCATGTAGTGTTGTCATATTGCCTGTCCCCCAACGATTGCATCTCTCGGGATTATACGAGATTCAGGGATCTCTGGCCGGTCATCGTTGACCAAAGGCCTGGCGGGCGAAATACTCACTGTTTCAACTATCAGTATCCTGTTCAGATTGCATCAAAATTAAAAACCTACTAAAATACTTGGTATATGCAACTTTTGCCCCCATATCTTACCCGGCGAAAGGTTCAACAATCCCGATATGCCTGAAAAATGCGATTAACTACCAAAGGACGCTATGCAGTCACCGCAATGATTGATCTTGCTTTGAATCAGTCAGTTGGACCTGTATCTTTAAAAAGTATATCAGATAATCAGGGTATATCGTTGTCTTATCTGGAACAATTGTTTTCCAAGTTGAGGCGCAGTGAACTGGTAACTGGTTCCAGGGGCCCCGGTGGCGGGTATGTATTGAGTAAGGAAATAGATCATATAAGCGTTGCAGATATCATTTTGGCGGTAGATGAGCCCATTGATATTACAGAGTGCGAGGGGGCAGAGAACTGTAATCACGGCAGACGTTGCCTGGCCCATGATTTGTGGTCGGAACTAAGCGATCAGCTGCATTCGTTTTTATCGGAAATTCACCTCGGTGAGCTAACACGTCGCCACAGAGTGAAATCTGCTGCAATCCATAATAGTACTGCTATGGCTCACAATGGCGGCCAACGGGTGGCTATTCCGAAATAGTGATACAAGGCACATTGTAACCGTCATTCAAAATATCAAATACAGGCACTATGTCAAATACGGAAAGGGAACTCGCTCCGCTGTTGAAGCGAGACTACAAAGAAGGTTTTATCACCGAAATTGAGTCTGATACCCTGCCCCCGGGGCTTAATGAAGATGTCATTCGTATAATCTCGGAGAAGAAGAATGAACCGGCGTGGATGCTGGAGTGGCGCCTTGAATCCTATCACCGATGGCTTGGGTTAACGCCGCCGAAATGGGCCCATTTGCACCATTCACCGATAGATTTTGAGGCGATTAGCTATTACTCGGCGCCAAAGCAAAAACCATTGCTTGACAGTCTCGATGAGGTGGATCCGAAAATTCTCGAAACCTATGCAAAACTCGGTATTCCCATCGACGAACAGAAAATGCTGGCGGGCGTCAGGGTGGCGGTAGATGCTGTATTCGATAGTGTTTCTGTTGCTACTACCTTCAAGAAAACGCTGCTCGAAGCAGGGGTTATATTCTGTCCCATTTCAGAAGCGTTGCAGGAGTATCCGGATCTGGTAAAAAAATACCTCGGGAGCGTGGTGCCCAATACGGACAATTACTATGCCGCTCTCAATTCTGCGGTATTCAGTGACGGCTCGTTCGTCTTTATTCCCAAAGGCGTGCGGTGTCCAATGGAGTTGTCCACTTATTTTCGCATTAACGAAATGAACACAGGGCAGTTTGAGCGAACCCTGATCGTTGCCGAGGATGACAGTTATGTCAGCTATCTCGAAGGCTGCACTGCGCCCATGCGGGACGAAAATCAACTCCATGCAGCGGTGGTGGAACTGGTGGCGATGAAAGGCGCCGAGATTAAATATTCAACCGTACAAAACTGGTATCCGGGAGATGAAGATGGAAAGGGTGGAATCTACAATTTTGTCACCAAGCGCGGTCTGTGTCAGGGGCAGGGTGCGAAGATATCCTGGACCCAGGTTGAAACCGGATCGGCGATAACCTGGAAGTATCCAAGTGTGATTCTGCAAGGTGATGACTCTATTGGCGAATTCTACTCGGTAGCGTTAACCAATAATTATCAACAGGCTGATACCGGTACCAAAATGATTCACATTGGTAAAAACTCCAGAAGTACGATCATCTCCAAGGGAATATCTGCCGGCAAGGGGCAGAACTCATATCGTGGGCTGGTCAAGATCGCTAAAGGTGCTGATGGCGCGCGTAACTACTCCCAGTGTGATTCTC
>CAYOGN010000109.1:0-3481 GCA_964403545.1 uncultured Gammaproteobacteria bacterium | reverse complement strand
GGCTTATTTCAATATCATGCCTTCTGGCGTCCTGAACCAGCTGTGAAGGGGAATAAAATCCCATAGGCTGGCTATTTAGTAGCCCGCAATAAAAGGCAGCAGGCTCATGGCACTTTAACCAGGACGAAAAATAAACCAGCAGTGCGAAACTTGCCGCATGTGACTCAGGGAAACCGTAATCACCAAACCCTTTGATCTGCTCAAAAATGCGCTCAGCAAAATCCCTGTCATGACCTCGTTCCAGCATACCGTTGATCAGTTTCGTCTCGAACACTTCAAGGCCTCCTTTACGTTTCCATGCAGCCATAGCGCGCCTTAACTGGTCTGCTTCTCCGGGGGTAAACCCGGCAGCAACTACCGCAAGTCTAATGACCTGTTCTTGGAAAATAGGTACGCCGAGGGTACGTTCCAGCACTGACCTGACAGCCTCGTTAGCATAGGTCACTGTTTCCTCGCCATTTCGTCGTTTGAGATAAGGGTGGACCATCTTTCCCTGGATAGGACCCGGCCGGACGATGGCGACTTCAATGACCAGGTCATAGAAATTCTTTGGCTTTAACCTTGGCAGCATGGAAATCTGGGCGCGAGATTCCACCTGGAATACCCCAACACTGTCACCTTTCTGCAGCATCTGGTAAGTCAATGGGTCCTCGGCAGGGATGGTCGCCAGTGACAATGGTTCTTTTTGGTAAGAACCGTTGTAAGCATTGATCAGGTCCAGGCTTTTGCGAATTGAAGTGAGCATGCCAAGGGCAAGGATATCTATTTTAAGCAGCCCCAGAGATTCAAGGTCATCTTTATCCCATTGGATAATAGTCCTGTTATCCATTGCGGCATTTTCTGTTGGAACAAGGTGGGAAAGGGGGCCGCTTGAAATAATGAAACCGCCTACATGCTGTGATAAGTGTCGGGGGAAGCCCAGTATCTGATCGATCAGTTCAAGGAACTGACCGATGATTGGGCTGCGTGGGTTAACACCGGCCTCTTCAAATCTCGTTAATAATATTTCCCGGTTATCCCACCAGGATAATGATTTGGCCAGGTGATCGACCAGTTGTAAATCCATACCCAGTGCCTTACCTACATCCCGGATGGCACTCTTTGGGCGGTAGGTGACAACTGCTGCGGCAAGTGCGGCTCTATGTCGACCATACTTCTTGTAGATATACTGGATGACTTCTTCTCGCCGCTCGTGTTCAAAGTCCACATCAATGTCAGGTGGTTCATCCCGTTCTTTAGAGATGAAGCGTTCAAACAGGAGACTGATTTTATCAGGATTAACTTCAGTGATTCCAAGGCAATAGCAAACGACACTGTTGGCTGCTGAACCACGACCCTGGCACAAAATATCCTGGCTCCTTGCGAAATGGACGATGTCAAAAACAGTCAGGAAATAATATTCGTAATCCAGCTCTTCAATAAGTCGGAGTTCTTTTTCGATCAGTTCCCTGACTTCCGGCTTTTCCCCGTCTGGCCAGCGATTTTTCGCACCTTCTTCTACCAGCTGTCTTAAATAGACTGGTGGTTTGAGATGTGGTGGTACTAATTCTTCCGGGTATTCGTAACGAAGCTCATCAAGTGAAAAGTCGCAGGCTTGCGCAATACGAATTGTATTTGCCAGGAGCTCGTGCGGGTAAAATGCATTTATGACAGAAAGAGGGCGCAGGTACTTTTCCCTGTTGGCGAATAACAGACGCCCGGCAAGACGAATTGACTGTCGCATGCGCACAGCGGAGATAACATCCAGCAATGCTTTTTTATCAGGATGATGCATGTGTACATCGCCACTGGCGACCAGGGGTAAATCCAATTGAATGGATAGCGTCAGTGCATGTTCATAACATTCTATTTCATGGCCATCAGGGAACATTTCGAGGCCAATCCAGAGTCTCCCGGTGAACAATTGTTGCAATTTTTTGCCGCAAGCCAGATGGTGAGATTCAATTCTGCCGGGGATCCATATCGCGAGACATTCATTTAAGGAAAATTCCAGATCCTTCAGAGATAGCCTGTATTCACCCTTATCCGCCCTGCGCCGGGCGGTGGTGATCAGGTTACATATTTGGCCATAGGCAAGCCGATTCCTGGAAAGTAAGATGAGCTGGATATCTTCATCCAGATTGAATTCACTGCCAATGATCAGTTTCAGTTTGCATTCCCTGGCAGCGACATGTGCCTTGACCACGCCAGCCATTGAACATTCATCGGTAATGGCTAGTGCTTTATAGCCGAGTTTCTCTGCTTGTTTAACCAGTTCTTCCGGGTGGGATGCTCCCCGGAGGAAGGAGTAATTGCTGATGCAGTGCAGCTCTGCGTAGGCATGGTTTGATGTTAGGAGGGGAGAGCTCATAGTACTGGTTATATATACAGGTACTGTAAATATATACAGTATCTGGATTGTGCGCAAGAGTTGCTGGCAAGATGCCTGCTTTGCCGATGTACAGTTAAGTTGAATAGAAATCTGAACCCGATAATCAATGATTACAGCTGACCTGGTCATGCAATCCGCTGCTTGAAATGAGTATATCTGTCTCAACAGGTGCAGCGATGGCATACTCAGGCGGTGTGTTTTTCTCGTCGGTTTGGCGGTAAATCTGAAATAGAAATAGTAAAAGCGGAAACAAATAAATGAAAACAAGATTCCTGACAGAAATGGGTATGGGCGTTGACGTGCACGGGGAAGACTATACCCTTGCAGCCGAACGAGCGGTTTTCGATGCAATACATCACTCAAGCCTCCACTTTTTTAAAGCACTTGGAAAAACGGCGCATGACATGGAAATTGATCTGCATATTGGGGTGCCGGAACCTGAGGCCGTTGATAAAAATAGGGTTGCCAAGGCGCTTCCCTACGGCACCGTGACGGTGACGGTGGAAAAAGGTGGGCTGAAATTACCGGCTGAGGATGGTGATCCAATTGTGATTGCCAACGCCGGAATTGTTGTTCATATTGATCAATAGTAGTAAACGATCACGAATCGCAGAATCTAGACCCGGTTCTCTAGACAAAGTCGCGCCAGAAAAGGGGAGACATGCAGCTCATAGAAATGAGTTGATTGATTACCGGGCTAAAATTCTAATAAGATGAATATCTCTCACATCCTGAAAGGAGACAACGGTATGGATTTTTCGATCGTACATCACATTTCAATTAATGTTGCGGACACTGCATCAGCTCGATCATTTTATGTCGATAGCCTGGGATTTGAAGAAATTGAAAGGCCTGAAATGGGTTTCAATGGAGCCTGGTTGAAAATTGGGGATCAACAATTGCATTTGCTTGAAGTGAAAGATCATGATGCGCCCGTTGGCCAGCATTTTGCATTTCGAGTAGATGACATTCATAAATACCGAAATCATTTAATCGAAAAGGGAATTGAAGTATCTGACCCATCTGAATTGGGTGCTGTGGGAATTCAATGCTTTTTTAAGGACCCCTCCGGTAATCTGTTGGAGCTGAACCAGCCCTATTAAATTAAGT
>CAYOGN010000108.1:0-32045 GCA_964403545.1 uncultured Gammaproteobacteria bacterium | reverse complement strand
CGCTAGTTCTACCCTGGTGAATACCGGTATCTACCTGTTTGAGCCCGAGATCATTGATCATATTCCCTCGGGCGAGGAATTTGATATCGGCGGTCAGCTTCTCCCGGGACTGATTGAAAGCAAGATTCCATTCGGCGCCATTGAATTACCCTTTCACTGGGTTGATATTGGCCGTATGAGTGATTATTGGGAGGCCAACCAACAGCTAATGCGGGGCACCCTGCGAGGAATAGACATGCCGGGAAAAGAAGTCATGCCGCAGATCTGGACCGGGCTTAATGTGAATATTGACTGGGAAAATGTACTTATTGAAGGCCCGGTTTACATTGGATCCAATTCACGTATCGAGGCCGGATGCGAAATTCAGGGCCCAAGTTGGATTTCTCATGGTTGCCATCTTCAGGGTGGTGCCAGAGTGCATCGAAGTATGCTGTTTGAACATACCCTGATGCGGAGCCATGGCGCTGTATTCGAAGCGGTTGTATTTGGCCGTTACTGTGTCGACAAAGACGGTCAGCCGGTTAAAGGACATGAAAGCGGGCTGGATTGGGTCGGTGACGCCAGGGACCGCAAGTTGAAACAGATAGCAGGTTGTTAAAGATTTAACCTGTCTCGCCAGGTAAGGTCGGCTGAAGTCCGGTCAACCAGGATCATCAAGGTCCACCACTATGGATGGTCATACTGTATAATCCGCGCTCATTTTTTACTAACCACTGCGAGAGATATGCCATTTTACGAGTACCAATGCACTGAGTGTGGCCATCGATTAGAAAAATTACAAAAAATGTCTGATGCGCCGCTGGTGGATTGCCCGTCATGCCATGGGGCGACATTAAAGAAACTGGTTTCGGCCGCGGCTTTTCGTCTCAAGGGAACCGGATGGTATGAGACCGACTTTAAAAACGGCGAGAAAAAGGATGACCAGAAAAAGGATGGCAAGGGGGAGAAACCTGACTCTGCGACAAAATCCGGGGCAGAATCTACCTCCGGTTCGGGTTCAGATGCTGCGGCAGATGGAGGAAAAAAGAAAGACAAGGAATCCACTGGTGGTGCAAAGTCGAACGAATCAAAAGGCACCCCATCAACAACAGCAAAACAAAGCAGCGCGAGCGTTGGCAAAAATAGTAAAAGTGGTGGAACCAGTCAGCATACTGGCAACTGAAACGGTGATCGCTATATCCAACCTGAACATCGCTGACAGCGATATTATAAAAAGCAAAACTTAACGACTATGCGTTCTCAACTTTGTGGCCAGGTCAGCGAAGCTGATATCGACAAAACGGTAACCCTGAATGGATGGGTGCTGAATCGCCGTGATCATGGCGGTGTTATATTTATTGACTTGCGCGATCGCTCAGGCCGGATTCAGGTGGTTGCAGACCCTGACTATCCCGGCCCGTTTGCGGTCGCAGACGGTGTCCGTAGTGAATTTGTACTGGAAGTCACCGGGAGAGTGCGCCATCGACCTGAGGGAACCATCAATGAAGATCTTGCAACAGGTACCATTGAAATTATTGCGGACAAGATTGATGTTCTCAACAGATCTGAACCATTGCCTTTTCAGCTCGATGATGAAGAAATTGGCGAACAAACCCGGCTAAAGTATCGCTTTCTCGATCTTCGACGCGAGCCGATGCAAAAGACCATGCGCTTGCGTCACCGTGTGATCAGCAATTTACGACAGTTTCTCAATAGCCGGGATTTCGTAGATATTGAGACCCCCATATTGACTCGCTCAACACCTGAGGGAGCACGGGATTACCTGGTACCGAGCCGAACCCACCCGGGGGAATTCTTTGCCCTGCCGCAGTCGCCGCAGCTATTCAAGCAATTGCTGATGGTGGCAGGTTTTGAACGTTACTACCAGATCGCACGTTGTTTTCGTGATGAGGATTTGCGGGCTGACCGGCAACCGGAATTTACCCAACTTGATGTTGAAATTTCGTTTATCGATGAAGTCGAAGTGATGGGCTTGATGGAGCAGATGATTCGGGATTTATTTACCGATGTGCTGGAAGAGACTTTGCCCAACCCGATTCCACAGATGAGCTATCACGAAGCGGTGTCACGCTACGGTATCGATCGACCGGATCTGCGTATAGATCTGGCGCTTACCGAGCTTACGGATGTTATGGAAAAGGTAGAGTTCAAGGTGTTCTCCGGGCCAGCCAATGATCCAGGAGGTCGGGTTGCCGGATTAAGGATTCCCGGTGGCAATCGCCTGACGAGAGCGCAAATTGACCAATACACGGAGTTCGTCAAACAATTCGGGGCCAGGGGTCTTGCCTATATCAAAGTCAATGACGCTGCTGTGGGCCGCGAGGGGTTGCAGTCACCGATTCTTAAATTCCTCCCCGACGCCGTTCTTGAGCAAGTCATGGCACGCACGGAGGCCCAAAGCGGTGACTTGATTTTCTTTGGCGCAGATGTAGCAAAGGTTGTTAACGATGCATTGGGGGCATTGAGACTGAAGATCGGACGCGATCTTGATATGGTTCAACCGGGGTGGCGGCCGGTATGGGTTGTCGATTTTCCATTGGTAGAATGGGATCAGGACAACAATCGATGGCAATCTCTGCACCATCCGTTTACCGCGCCGAAAGTCGACGACGAAGCACTACTGGACACAGAACCGGGCAAGGTTTTGTCGCGAGCTTATGACCTGGTGCTGAATGGCACCGAGATTGGTGGTGGCTCAATCCGTATTCACTCCAGTGAACTGCAGCAAAAAATCCTCAATGTACTCGGCATAGACGAAATTGAAGCCAGGGCCAAATTTGGTTTTTTGCTCGAAGGTCTGAAATACGGCGCACCACCCCATGGCGGTATTGCTTTCGGAATTGATCGACTGGTAGCGATGATGAGTGGGGTTGAATCCATTCGTGATGTGATCGCATTTCCCAAAACCCAGAAAGCGTCATGCTTACTGACCGAGGCCCCGGGGGAAGTTGATCAGAAGCAGCTGCGTGAATTGAACCTCCAGATACGAAAGCCACGGACCGGACAGGAGCAATAAAGGCGCAGGAAGATGCACCTGACATGGTTGCGGAAAGAGCAAAATGGTAAGATCCTGTTGGTTAAGTAATCCCTCACGGAGAAAATATGGCAGGTCATAGTAAGTGGGCCAATATCAAGTTTCGCAAGGCCGCCCAGGACGCCAAGCGCGGCAAGGTATTCACAAAATTGATCAAGGAAATTACCGTTGCTGCCCGCATGGGTGGCAGTGATCCAGATGCCAATGCGCGCTTGCGTACCGCGATCGATAAGGCACTCGGTGCCAATATGACCCGCGATACCATCGAGCGGGCGGTGAAGCGGGGTGCAGGTGAGCTGGATGGTGCCGATATCGAGGAAATTCGCTATGAGGGCTACGGCCCGAGTGGGGTAGCCGTGCTGGTGGAGACCGCTACCGATAACAGGAATCGCACGGTGAGCGAAGTGCGACATGCATTCAGCAAACATGGCGGCAATTTGGGCACCGATGGGTCGGTTTCCTATCTATTCAGCAAGATCGGTTCTCTTGTTTTTTCTGATGATCAGGACGAAGATCAGATTATGGAGATCGCACTGGAAGCGGGCGCTGAAGATGTAGAGAGTGAACAGGATGTTATTGAGGTGGTAACCAGCCCGGAAACATTCCACCAGGTTGAGCAGGCGTTCAAGGATGCCGGAATAAATGCAGAAATGGCAGAGTTGATCCAGCGAGCTTCCACCGAAACTGAGTTGACTGGCGATGACGCAGAGAAGGTGATGAAACTGATCGAGATGCTTGAAGATCTCGATGATGTGCAGGATGTGTTCACTAACGCAAGTTTTGTAGAGTCAGTATAATGCGAGTGATGGGAATCGATCCAGGTTCCCGTATCACCGGACTGGGCGTGGTTGAATCAGATAAAGAGGGTCTGCACCAGTTGTTTTTTGAAGGCATTCGGCTCAAAGACAATTCTCTGCCTGTTCGCCTGGGTCTGATATATCAGCATACGCAACGGCTGATCGAACAGTTTAAGCCCGATGTAGTGGCGGTGGAACAGGTATTTCTATCCAAAAATGCCAAGTCGGCACTGATTCTCGGTCAGGCCCGCGGTAGTGCGGTTTGTTCCGCGGTTAACGCGGGATGCGAAATTGCCGAATACAGTGCATTGCAGATCAAACGCGCTGTCGTTGGCACCGGTAGCGCAACAAAACAGCAGGTTCAGCACATGGTCAGAGTGCTTCTTGGTCTGCGCACCGAGCCGGGACCTGATGCCGCAGATGCACTGGCTTGCGCCATCTGCCATATTCATACCGCTCAGGTTGAACAACGCTTGCAGCGAGCGGCCAGTACTCAGGCCAGGCAATGATTGGATCTCTCAACGGAATCCTGTTACATAAATTACCACCATTTCTGGTTCTTGATGTCCATGGTGTGGGCTACGAACTGGAGGCACCGATGGCGACCTTTTATGATTTGCCTGAAGAAAACCAGGAAGTGCTGTTATTTACCCATCTTGTGGTGCGGGAAGATGCACAGCTGCTATATGGTTTTTCCGACCGTGCCCAGCGAGAGCTGTTTCGCAGCCTGCTCAAAATCAATGGTGTAGGGCCCCGGGTTGGTCTCGCTATTCTGTCCACCTTGAGTACCGCACAATTTGTCCAGTGTGTCAGTCAACAGGATGCGGTTACCCTGACGTCAGTGCCGGGAATAGGCAAAAAAACAGCGGAACGAATGCTGCTCGAAATGCGTGATCGAATGGAGCTCCTGAAGGATATTACCGCCAGCCCGGGGGTATCGGCCGCTGACGCCATGGTAGCGGCGGAAAACCCTGTAGAAGATGCTATTGGTGCATTGATTGCATTGGGGTATAAGGTCGCCGATGCGAATCAGGCGGTGCGTGCGGTGGAAGAACAAAGTACAGCTCGCGATGATTTGATACGGGGCGCTTTACAATTTCTCTCCAGACGTTAGTGGTCCAACACATTATGAGCGAGTTTAATCCACTACTGTCACCGGAAAACCAGCAGGACTCACCGCAGGAACAGATGCTCGATCGAAGTCTGCGCCCAACACGGCTGGAAGAGTTTATTGGTCAGCCAAATACAAAGGAACAACTGGAGATTTTTATTCAGGCGGCACGAATGCGAAATGAAGCGCTGGATCACGTGCTGGTGTTTGGCCCTCCCGGACTCGGAAAAACGACCCTGGCCAATATTATTGCCACTGAAATGGAAGCAAGGTTGCGCCAGACATCAGGCCCGGTACTGGAAAAAGCCGGGGATCTGGCAGCCATTCTGACCAATCTGGAACCCAACGACGTACTGTTTATCGACGAGATTCATAGAATGAGCCCGGCAATCGAGGAAATTCTATACCCGGCGCTTGAGGATTATCAGCTGGATATCATGATTGGCGAAGGCCCCGGGGCGCGATCGATCAAGTTAAATCTGCCACCATTTACCCTGGTCGGGGCTACAACACGAGCTGGTTTATTGACCTCACCGTTGCGTGACCGGTTTGGTATCGTGCAACGACTACAGTTTTATAGTATCGAAGAATTGACCCTCATTGTCGAGCGATCAGCCCGCCTGCTAAATCTGGAGTTCGACGCCGACGGAGTCAGTGCCATCGCAGCCCGGTCAAGGGGAACGCCAAGGATCGCCAACCGTCTGCTGCGGCGGGTCCGTGACTATGCAGAAGTGAAGTCCAACGGGTTCGTGGATCAGAAAATTGCCAATGCAGCATTGGATATGCTGGAGGTAGACAAGTACGGACTGGATTCACTGGACCGCAGTATATTGCTCGCGATCATGAATAAATTTGATGGAGGCCCGGTAGGCATTGATAGCATTTCTGCTGCCATTGGTGAGGAACGCGGCACCATTGAAGACGTTGTCGAGCCCTATTTAATTCAGCAGGGTTTCCTGATGCGAACCCCAAGGGGTCGAATCGCCACTAAAAGTGCGTGGCGTCACCTCGGCATTGAAATGCCCAAAGAGGTGATCAACCGGCAACAGGAGCTGATAGCGGATGATCATTGACCAGGCTCACTATTCAGCCGGAGTTCATTACTCCGGGCTACAGTGGGGCCGTGGAAAAGGATCAGTATTGAGCATATCACCGGGTATAGAGAACTTCAGTAAATTACATTTCAGGCGACAGGATACAGCGAGATGGCAATGAACCCGGTATTTTCACTGCCAGTTCAAATCAATTATGAAGACACTGATGCCGGGGGAGTCGTCTACTATGCCAATTACCTGGCCTATATGGAACGGGTTCGCAATGCCTGTCTGCGGCAGCTCGGTTATCCATTGGCGGAATTGCAGCAACAGTGTCTGTTGTTTGTGGTGGTAGAAGCAAAAATCAAATATATCAAACCAGCGAAGCTGGATGACCTGATCGAGGTAACGCTTGAGGTGCTTGAAATCAGGGGGGCTTCAATTTTTTTTGCCCATCAGGTTGTTCGAAATGGTGAGCTATTGGTGGATGCGACGATTCGCCTGGCAACCCTGCGTAGTGACACTTTTTCGCCCTGTAGAATACCAGAGGATTTGCGCCAGTCCCTTCATCGTCACCAGATAGAATATGGGGAGCCTCTGATTAAAACATGAGCGATCAATTCCACTGCAGGTTTTGAAAGCTTCCCCTTCCACGTCTGCAACTTAAACGACCAAACAATATTACGCCTATGGAAAATTCTTTGACTCCCGGTAGCGGTATGTCAGTACTCGGTTTGATTGTCGATGCCAGCTGGCTGGTTCAGGGAGTAATTCTGAGTTTGTTTATTGCTTCGGTAATATCCTGGTTTATGATTGATCGTAAGCGGTCGGCAATCAAGCGCTATACCAAAGTTGCCAATGATTTCGAGGAAGAATTCTGGGCTGGTGGCGAAATGAGCAAGATCTACCAGAAATGGGGTGCTGATGGATCTGCCGAAGGGATAGCAAATATATTTATTGCAGGCTACAGGGAGTACAGTCGGCTGGCTCAGAAGGCCAATGTTGCTCGTGCAGATATGGTCGACGGTGTACACCGATCCATGCGGGTTGCGCTGAGTCGCGAAATTGACTCGCTGGAAACCAACCTGTCATTTCTTGCTACCGTGGGTTCTATTAGCCCCTATGTCGGCTTGTTTGGGACCGTCTGGGGAATCATGAATTCATTTATCAGTCTTGGAACCCAGCAGCAGGCAACCATTGCTACCGTCGCGCCGGGAATTGCCGAAGCCCTGATCGCAACGGCGATGGGACTGTTCGCCGCAATACCTGCCGTTATTGCCTATAACAGGTTTGCCCATGTGACCGAAAGACTCACCACTCGCTACGAAGTATTTATGGAAGAATTTGTCAGTATTGTCAATCGCCAGGATAATGTGAGGGACGCCTGATGAGCCAGAACCGGTATGGCCGCAAGAAGCGTCTGATGAGTGAAATTAATGTGGTGCCATATATCGACGTGATGCTGGTGCTGCTGGTAATTTTTATGGTTACCGCACCACTGCTCAGCGCCGGCGTCAAGGTCGATCTGCCGCAGGCAGATGCAGAAATTATACCCGATCAGGATGAAGAGCCATTCGTTGTAACGGTAGATGTTGAGGGCAATTTCTATCTGAATGACAATGAGGACTCGGTGGTTGCACCGGAAAAAGTTCATAGTGCAGCGATAGCAGTATTGGCACGTAATCCGAAGTTACCCTTCCTGGTCAGGGGCGACAGGGCGGCAAATTATGGTTTCGTCATGGAAGCAATGGTATTACTTCAAAAAGCAGGTGTGGAATCAGTGGGATTGATCACGGAGACACCCTGAGCCTGATGTGGAAAAAACTTGATCGTATATATCGCTGGATAAGGGCCGCCATTTTCACCCTGGTGATCCACGGTTTGATTTTGTATGTATTGATATTTGGCTTGCTTGCGCCACCCGAAAAAATAAAGACAGGTGGTAAGCCGATCCAGGCGACCACCGTGAACCAGCAACAGCTAGACAGGGAAAAACAACAGAAAGTTGAACAACAGGAACAGCTGGAAAAGAAACGCAAGGAGGAAAAGCAAAAAAAACTGGAGCAGGAAAAAAAGAAAAAAGAGGATGTGAAGAAACAAAAGCAGGAACAGGAAAAGAAAAAACAAGAACAGGAGAACCAGCGCAAACAGGAGCAGGAGCAGCTTGATATTGCCAGGCGTAGAAACGAGATTAAAAAGAATTGTGTTGAACTGGTCAGCAAAGAGGAAATATCTGGTGAGACTAACCAGGAACTGGACGATCTTTGCGAGAAAGAGCGCGCAGATCTGAAAAAGCGCAAAGTCGATGAAAAGCAGCTCAAGATAAAAAAAGAGAAAGAACGTAAGGCAGCGGCCGAAAAAAAGAAGAAGCAGGAGGCAGACAAAAAACGTAAAAAGGAAGCAGAAAAGAAGCGCAAGGCCGACGAGGAAAAAAAGCGAAAACTGGCGGCCGAGAAAAAGCGTAAAACAGCGGAAGAAAAGAAGCGCAAGCAGGCTTTGCAGGCCCAGGTTGAAGCCGAGCGACAACAACAGTTGGCAGCTCAAACAAAGCGAGAGGCAGCGAATGCACTACAGGCAGCTGCGGGGCGAATAAAGGTGGCAATCGAGAACAATTGGCGCCGTCCAGGTGCAAGTCTGATTGGATTAAAGGCTACAATTCAACTCAAGGTTGCGCGAAATGGAAACGTTTTAAGCGCCCGGATTATCAGCAGTAGCGGCGACCCGTTTTTTGACCAGTCGGCGGAAAATGCAGTCAAGAAAGCATCCCCTCTGCCAATTCCGACGAATCCGAAGTATTATGAGTATCTGAATGAATTTAACATTGAATTTAACCCTGATGAATAGGCTGCAGTATATTATCCCTCCGTTTTATGGCTTGACATGCCGGACGAAAAATTTGTTAAAGGGCCTGGTAATGGGCCTGTTATTGCTGGGTATGACCGGTCAGGCCGCTGCTGTACTCACCATTGAGGTCAACAAAGGCGTGAACGTAGGCATACCCATCGCAATCGTACCGTTTGGATTGCAGGGTGTCACTGATGCTGTGGGCGCTACTGCTGATGTCATTGAGGCAGATCTTGGGTCAACGGGTAAATTTGACCCTGTTCCCCGTAATACATTCCTCAGTCGCCCTACCAATCTGCAGCAGGTACAGTTTAAGGACTGGCGCCTGATCAAGGCCGAAGCGCTGGTGGTGGGGAGGGTTATCAATATCGGAAATGGCCAGCTGGAAGTCAGATTTCGCCTTATTGATGTGTTTCGCGAACGCCAACTCGCGGGTCAGAAGTTTATCATTCCGGCGAACAAGATCCGCAAAGTAGCCCATCAGATAAGCGACATAATCTACCGTCAGCTAACGGGATTGCCGGGAGCGTTTGATACCAGAATCGCCTATGTTACCGTGGAAGAACAGCAGCCAAACCGACGGTTTTTACTGCAAATTGCAGATTCAGATGGCTTTGATGCGAAAACTGTGTTGCGGTCATCTGAGCCCATACTGTCACCGGCATGGTCACCGGATGGAAGTATGCTTGCCTATGTCTCGTTTGAAAAAAAGCGGCCAGTTATTTATGTGCAGAATGTATGGAGCGGTAAACGCAGCCTGATTGCAGACCACCCCGGATTAAACAGTGCGCCGGCCTGGTCACCCGATGGTCGGTCACTGGCTATAACGTTATCGAAAGATGGTAATCCGGAAATCTATCTCTATAGCATGCACAACAAGAATTTACGCAGATTGACCCGCCATACTGCCATCGACACGGAACCCGCCTGGTCACCAAACGGACGCTTGATCATATTTACCTCAGGTCGTTCAGGTAAGCCACAAATCTACCAGATTCCCGTGACCGGTGGCGCAGCGAAGCGCCTGACATTCAACGGAAATTATAATGCCGGACCATCTTATTCCCCGGATGGTAAAAAAATTGTAATGATCACAGATCAGGGCAACGGGTTTCGAGTTGGGCTATACTCCGATGAAGATCGCATCGTTAGAGAATTGACCGATACTATACAAGACGAATCACCAACCTTTTCACCAAACGGCGAAATGATTATATATGCGACTCAGCGGGGAGGTCGTAGTGTATTGGCTGCCGTTTCCACAGACGGTACTGTTCGACAAACTCTCCGCTTTCAACAAGGATCTGTTCGTGAACCTGCGTGGTCCCCATTTAATCGTAAACTTTAGAGGCAATTATGCGTAATTTTATTTCATACATCGTAATCATTGGTTTCAGCATCATTATTGCTGGATGTGGTGGTCGCAAGGCAGTCGAAGGAGACCTGGAAGTTGAGTCGGTTGGTGGTACAGCCGGGGATGGGGCCAGTACCTCGGGCCTCGATGGCGGTGGAACCGTGAGTACCGGGCTGGATGACGGCGTCGGGCTTGATGGGGCCGCCGGATTTGGTGGCGACGGGGATCTGCTCGGTAAACGGGTGATATATTTTGAGTACAACAGCAGTCAATTAACCCTGGAAGGCGAAGCCATTGTGCAAGCCCATGCCCAGTACCTGTCTTCCTCTCCGGGAGTGCAAATAATTCTTGAAGGACACGCCGACGAAAGGGGTACACGGGAATATAATCTGGCATTGGGTGAAGATCGTGCCAAATCCGTAGCAAATGTCATGGAAGCGATCGGGGTCAATTCCAGTCGAATTCAGATTGTCTCCTATGGTGAGGAAAGACCGGTAGCACTGGGATATGATGAAGCTGCCTTTGCCCTTAATCGTCGGGTTGAGGTTTTGTACCAGTAGTATCCCCGAACCCCTCTGACATGGTCGCCGAAGCGATGGCTTAGGCCTACTTTGAGTCGTACAAGTTTAGTCATGAAAGTCGAAATCTCTCATTGTTGCAACCCTGATTTGTATACCCCTTCGTACCCGGTTAGGTGGTTTCGGCGTATGTATGGCCTGCCAGGTATTTTGGCAATTTCATTATTGCTGCCGGCGTGTTCAACCAGTCAGCCTGAGCCAGCGGTGGTTGAGCCCGCTCAACCCGCAGCCGGGGTGCAAAATGTAGAGATGATACAGGCGCTTTCTACGCTAAACGAACTCAAGGAAGAACTCAAGCAGTTAAGGAACTCAGTAGAGGAAATGCAGTTCAGTCAGGAGAATAGCAGTCGACGGCAACAGGATTTGTTTCAGGATATTGATCACAGACTGTTAAGTCTGGAACGCATCGAAAAGGCAAATCAGGCCCAGGCGGAAGCCCAGGCACAGCACCTGGCCACATTGTCTCCAGCGGAAGAAATTTTGTCCGAGGGGCAATCAGCAGTTAACGATCCTGGTACGACTCAAAATACTGATACCGATCAATCGGTTCCCGATAGCGGCAATCTGGCAGATTCGGTTGTCGTGGTGAGCGCAAAACCGAATACGGTTATTCCCAATGTCGAGGGCGATGGCTCTTCCAGTGTTTCTCTGAATGAGCAGGAAGCATATGATACGGCCTTTGAAATGCTTAAGCAGAGCCGCTATCAGGATGCCATTGATCAATTTCAGGCCCTGGTCAATACCTGGCCAACAAGCCAACTGGCCGATGATGCTTTGTACTGGATGTCGGAAGCAAACTATGTCAACCGCGAGTTTGAGGCGGCACTCAATGGATTCCGAACCATCGTCATGCAATATCCTGACAGTTCCCGATTGCCGGAAGCAATGTTGAAAGTAGGCTATATACAGTATGATATTGGTGCCTATGATCAGGCAGCGAAAACCTTCCAGGATATTCTGGCCCGCTTTCCGGGCAATCAGGTGACCGTTTCCGCAGAGACAAGATTGCGCAGAATTCAGCAGACAATACAGTAGTTTCCAACAAATATGAGGCAAACTTCCAATATGCCCGGTTGTACAGCATTTGTGTTTGACAGCGCTGGGGCATATCAGGATAATCGCGCCTCTTTCTGAAATTGGGGCGTTAGCTCAGTTGGTAGAGCAGTTGACTTTTAATCAATTGGTCGCAGGTTCGAATCCTGCACGCCCCACCATATATTTCAATGACTTGGAGACTTTAGATTTTTTTCAAGTCTCTAATAAATCTCTTTTAGTCTGGCACATTACGATGCCGCAGGGTGAAGAGGAGTCCATCCCATTGCTATGGAGAAATTAGGGCATCTGGAAAAGCTGACATTAAATTGTTGTCAGTGAGGGGCGGTAAATTGCCCGAAGCCGATATTCATTGATTGATTATAGGGTCTGTTTCTACTTACCCATCGATCGTATATGCAGTCTTGTAGCTACGCAAAATGTCGACACCAGCCTCATTTGCTAGTTATCCGTTTCGATTGGATACCCAGCTTCCCTCCAGGCTGCGGCGCAACCATCTTGCCAGAAGCGACAGTCTGGTCATTCTGCCTTGCGCCCCGGACAGCGATACCTGCCACGCCCAACTCAATAAGCTCCGGATCGGCCAATAGTGCAATCCCCGCGTCGAAAGCTTCTTCAGTCAGCGCTCCCTCGGGAGTGGTCATCGAGGCCCGGACCTGTTGAGAAGTTAGCGAAAAGAACTCTGCCCAGTCGACTCCAGCTTGTACGATGAACTGGTCCGCTTCCGCACCGATTTCTTCCATCCCGAAACTACCGATCTCACCCAGTATGTTGCGTGCCCAGAAGCAATCGCCGCCCGATCCGGCTACGGCCACCCGCGCCAGTTCAGACATGAAAGCAGTGTAGGTTTGCGAGGATGAAAGCAGAAATGGAGAGAAATCGGGCTCTTCCAATACAATCCAGCCACCCGGACGCACTGCCGTAACCATCAGTACCTACCTGCTCACATAGCCATCTTGTTATGGACCCTCCTCCGCCCCCGACTTCGAGACATCGCCATCCAGCACTCAGACCCGTTTCACTGAGGCGGCGATGACTGATTAAATCGAGCTGACCCTCAAGTAGAGCAAGTCGACGGCTTGCTTGATCCCAGGTGTTGTCAAGGCTGTACTCGGTCATATCAGATTTCCTTTGGTTTAAACAGTTGGTACCACATAACAGTGTTTTTCACCGACATGATGTAGGACTCTCCTGCCTGAATGGCCGCTAACAGGGTTATGAGAGATTAAATGATACACGGTTGAAATAAGGCTCTACATTTGGCGAATGTCTCAAACGAGTATTTCATCAAATTTCTGCCACAAATATCAAATTTGGTAGTCATAAGGAGCAGCTTTTCTACATGCCACATATCGGTTACTCTTCCTATACTTGACTTAACCAGTGCCCTCACGTGTGAATCCTGACTTTGCTATGGAGAAGTAGTCCAAGGTTGGATTTCGGGATACGCGTGAGGTGGCATAACTATGGAGGAGTATTCGTGTTGCTAGATAATTATTATAAAAAGAAATTTAATAAGCTTATGAGTTTGGCTGGTATCCAGGAAGGTGGTGCAAGAAAATCTGATTTGATGATAAAGAACGAAGAATTTTATAAACGTGTCTGCAAGGGCGGGTCTCTCGCATTTGGTGAATCTTATACTGATGGGTGGTGGGATTGCCAGGCGCTGGATGAATTATTTTTTTATATTTGTAGAAGTGATTTAGATGAAAGAACACCGAATCGTATCTGGATTACAAAATTATTGTCACATATTTTTAATTACCAAAATGTTTTTAGGGCAAAGCAGGTGGGTCGTGTTCATTATGATTTGGATGTAAATTTGTTTCATCCCATGCTAGGTGAGAGTATGACATATACATGCGGATATTGGAGAGATGCAACCAGTTTAGATCAAGCTCAGTACGATAAAATGGATTTAATTTGTAGGAAACTACAGCTTGAAAAAGGTATGAAGTTGCTAGATATTGGCTGCGGTTGGGGGAATTTCGCTAAGTTTGCTGCAACAAATTATCACGTTGAAGTTGTGGGAATTTCAATTTCAAAAAGTCAGGTTCAGTTTGCGAAATATTTCTGTGCTGGGTTGCCTGTCGAGATAAGAAATTGTGATTACCGTCACATTGAAGGAGAGTTTGATAGAGTTTCTTCTATCGGGATGTTTGAAGCAGTGGGACACAAAAATTATCGAATATATTTCGATTCTGTTGCTAAGGTTTTAAAAAATGACGGGTTGTTTTTATTGGAAACAATAGGCTGTAATAAGTCTACAATTTATACGGAGCCTTGGTTTCAAAAAAATATTTTTCCAAATGGTATGATGCCTTCAATGATGCAAATTAGTAAGACTAGCGAAGCAATATTTATCATGGAAGATTGGCATAATTTTTCTGTGGATTATGATCGTACACTAATGGCTTGGTATGATAATTTCAATGCCTCTTGGAATGATATAGAAAATAAGTTTAATGAAACTTTTAAACGTATGTGGGTTTATTATCTTTTATCTTCTGCTGGTGCCTTTAGGTCGCGAAAACTGCAAAATTGGCAAATAGTTTTTTCAAAAAATGGTGTCCTGGAAGGGCACCATTCAATACGTTAATACGATGAAGTTCTTATTGAATATTGTACTCATGTCGTATTTGATGGAATGCTTATGTTTTGTGAGGAAAGTTATTAGAAAAGATATTTTTTTGAAAAAGCATTTTATAACTTATCTGAAATACTTATAGGATCAATGTAAAAATGGATTTTGGTATAAAAACAAAAATAATTAAAATGGATATTTTTAGTGCCCTCGAAGATGATGAGATAGATGAATTACTAGAAATATTGCATAGCGTAAGCCTAAATGAAGGCGACAAACTTTTTTCTCAAGGAGACTCATCAGACAATATATATATTGTCACTAAAGGAATATTAACTATTGTTCATTATAAAGAAGGTTATGGTGAGCTTATGGTGAATAGAATTATTGAAGGGGAGTTGGTCGGTGAAATGGGGGTTATAACCGGTTTGCCTAGGACGATGTCGGTATATGCTTCTTCAAAAGTTGAGCTCCTTTCTTTGAATAAAATTTTATTTCATGAATTTATTCAATCTCATGTGTCTGTTGCTTTGAAAGTACTTAACTTGGTATCGACTCGCTATGCATCATCCTTGAATTATCTTTCTCACGATAGTGCAGTCTGTGTATCGTTGCTCTCAGCAAATAAGGATATTGTAATTAACAGGCTCATAGAATTAATTGAACCTTTAGTCGATATAGGTTCGGAAATAGGGTTTTATAGGTATTTGCCAAGCAGTGATATCTCAAAAATAAAATTAACAATCAAAAAATACAAATTTATATTTTTTTTAATAGATTCCAAAGATAACGAATGGAATAGTACATGCTTGGCGTTATCCAATATTGTTTATGTAATAGGTGATGGTGGTAAAAGGGCATACATTTCAGATAAGGTAAAAAACTTACTATCTCGCCAGCATTCAAAACATTTGAAAACCAGGTTGATACTTTTGCATAGTGATTTGAGAAATATCCAGAGAACGAAAGAATGGTTGGTGCTTGATAAATTTGATAATCATTTTCACGTATCTACAAGTGATTTTGAAAGTGTGAAAAGGCTGATGAGAATGATTATGGGGCAATCTTATGGTGTGGTTCTTGGAGGAGGGGGAATAAAAGGGTGGGCTCACATAGGAGCTATTAAAGCATTGCTTGATAGTGGGATTCATATTGACTCTGTTGGCGGGACTAGTGGGGGGTGTTATATGGCCATGAATTATTGTCTGGCCCATAACTATCAAGAGTTTGAATCCCTCTGTCATGAAGGTATTGGATCTATTAGTGAAGTAGCAAAGTTGACTTCTTTTAGGTGGCCATTTATATCTTTCTCGAATTCAGCAAAAGGAACGGCAATATTGAAGCGCTTATATTCCGAGAAAAAATTGGAAGATGCTCATCTTTTTGGCTTTGGTTTAAGCGTAAATTTATCTCGATCTATTGAGAAGGTGCATAGAACCGGGAAAATATGGGAGATTGTGCGTAGTTCTACGGCAGTGCCTGGCTTAATTCCCCCAATGGTTAAGTATGGTGAGTTGTATACAGATGGAGGTAGCTTAAACAACATACCAATAGATCATATGAGAAATTATTTGGGTAGTGATGCAACAGTGATTGCAATTGATGTCTCTAATATGCTTGATTTTGAAAAAAATAAATATCGTTTCCCCCCAAATCCATCCTTTATCAAGACATTGCTTTCCAAGTTTAAATTAATTAAGAACCCGTATGTCTTTCCCAGGTTTACTGAACTTATTTTTTCAGCAATATTAGTTGGCTCCTCATATCGAGTTAAAAAAAGTATTAGTTTAGCTGATTATTATGTGGCACCAGATCTTTCTGGTTTTAGTATGTTTCATGCTTCAAAGCAAGATAAAGAAAAACTATTTCAGATTGGTTATGACAGCATGCTCAAAGCACTAGACAACGGCAAGCTAAAAAGAGAGAGTTAAATATCCTGGTCTGTGATTGCCGCACTACTCTTTAGTTAAACAGATGCGGTTGATGTCAAATTCTCAAGTCCCTGGAATGTACTTCGTTCATGTGTTGGTAGTGTATGTGGATCAAGGAGCGTGCGGCTTCGATGGACCTGACTGCCCTTCCCAATAATCTACTATGATCGACCCAATCGTGTTGAAAATAAAGTTAATTCAGCCATTCAATTTTTTAGAGAACGCACAAAAATTCTAATGTTTTACCAGGTGCATATGGGCTCAAGAGACTACCCGAATAGAGGTACTCGCGTATTGCCGTTCCGCGTTTTGTGCGAAGAACTGAAACTGCCCTGATCAAATCCGTACAATTTTTTCGATAAGATTTACCGCAATGATCTATCTCGGCGTTAAAGTCAAAATAGCCCCGGGTTGAGCGGTGACGCCGAAGTCATGCCGCCATCCAGGGTATAGCATTGCCCGGTGGCAAAGCTGGATTCGTCCGAGGCCAGCCACACCGCCAGACTGGCGATGTCATCGGGGTCACCAAATCGCCCCGCCGGATGCCGCGCCAATGCATCAGATTTTGCCCGCTGAGGATCGTCAGCCACAGCAAAGGCGGCGTCAACCATGTCGGTCATAATCCAGCCTGGGCAAATGGCATTGCAGCGAATCCCGGGGCCATGGTCAATAGCAATGGAACGGGTCAGTCCATGCACAAATGCTTTGGATGCGTTGTACAGCGCCATCCCCGGATCTGCGACATTCCCGGAAATGGAGCCGATATTAATAATCGATGCACCCTGGGCCATGACCGGAATGAATGCCCGGCAAGCCATAAATACGCCTCGAGCATTTACCCCCATGAGCGTATCCCAGTCGTCATCGGTGGTGTCCACCACATTCTTTTCGATTTGCACCCCGGCATTGTTAACCAACACGTGCAACGAACCCAGTTGAGACATCACGGCATCTTTAAGCTTATTCACATCGTTGCCGCGGGATATATCGGTGCTCAGCCAGCCGATGGATTCTGCCAGATCATCTGGACGCTGACCCCGGCCACAGGTAAAAACTGTAGCTCCTTGCGCCACAAAACGATCAACGATGCCACGACCAATACCCTTACGTCCACCAGTAACCAGTGCAGTCTTGCCTGGTAGACAAAGGTTATGATTCACAGTGCACCGCCACTTTGCCTTCAAGATAGTTGTTTTTCACTGCGCTCATTCTGCACACGCACCACGATACGCTTCCAGAACCATGCCGTGAAAATGATGCACGGCGTGCTCGCTCAACCCGCTTTCTTTGGGATCCACCAGAAATCGTCCCTGGTTAAATGCCGGCGTTCGCATGCCGCGCTGCACGCTCTCAACCAGAGCGATATCTTCAGGCTGCAATACTTCATCGATAAATTTTAGCGCTTCAATTTCTGTTTCATTGGGCTGTTCTGTTTCGAAGAAAAAGTCGAATGTCTCATAGGTGGTTTCGGGTCCGGTGGGAATAAAACGCCAGACCATAAAATTGCCCCGACCCGGATAGCGCATCAGTGTAGTATTGGGCCACAGGTACCACACCGCATGATCGGTAACGGTGGCATTTTCGACAGCATATGCGTTGTTGTCAGACGTTCCGGCCCTGGCCATGTGGCTGGAGTATATGCCGTGGGTCTTGACCTTATAGGTATCCATATCTACCAGCGTGCAGAAATCCTTGTGCGCAACCGGGCAGTGGTAACACTCGAGGAAATTATCAACCACTGATTTCCAGTTAGCCTTGATGTTATATGTCAGGCGATGGGCAAATTTAAGATCCCCGAGATCCGGCGCGTAGGACATGATTTCATTGGCAAGATTGCCAGATTGCTGCGCCAGCGGCCTCGCATCGGGATCCAGATTGACGAATACCAGGTGACAGAACACCTCAACTTGCACCTGGTCCAGGCAGATTTTCGCGATATCGAAGTTATTGAGAAACTCGGATCGCCGTGCGGCCTTTAGGGAACCATCGAGATGGTAGCTCCACGCGTGGTAGGGGCAGACAATGAGTTTTTTCCGGCCCTCTCCGGACACCAGTTCATGACCGCGATGTTTACAGACATTGTAAAATGCCCGTAATGTACCTTTTTCGTCCCGGGAGGCAAATACACTCTGGCCCTGAATATCGGCGGCAATGTAGCTACCGGCTTCCTGTACCCTGGATTCATGACAAAGATACTGCCATGAGCGATGAAAGATGCGTTCACGATCCAGTTGCAAGAACTTCGCATCCTGATAACAACGGGTATTCATCGACCATGAACTGAACGGGTCGGGATCGTAGCCACTACTTATTTCTGCAAACTCGGTGCTGTCGAATTGAACTCCCATCATCTGACTCCGGAAACCGATTTATAAGGATTCTACCAAACTGTGAATCGTATCATTTGTGCCTTCCGGGTATGGAAGATACAAACGGCCCTTTTGTTTTCGGAAACGAGTCGATGGTGAAACCAATTCAGGGAAATCGACCGGTCGAGTTTGCCGACTCGTCATTTTAGAGAACGTACGGAAATTCCAGTGTTTTACCAGGTGCATGTGGGCTCAAGAGACTATGTGAATAGGGGTCCCCGCGTATTGTCGTTCCGCGATTTGTGTGACGATCTGAAACTATCCTGATCAGATCCGCACTATTCTTCTGATAAGATTAAACCAATGATCAATCTAGACTATGGTAACAGCGTCAGAAAATCGAATCTAAAAATCGATGTTGGAGTTACTGGTGCTCGGATTGGTTTTGCAATGCCAGAAGGTTTGATCGGTAACAGCTCAACAGGTTTATGAATCGCTCATTATCTATCGGCCTGCTAATACTGGGGGTGTTAATTTGTTTCGGCACCGCTGCCGTAATTATCAATTTTCTGGTCTGGCCCGAATTGCGGGCCTCCGAAGTGTTTGCCGGGGGTAATGTATCCTGGAATAACGTTGGGCCACCGCTTGGATTCGCTTTTATCTGGGTTATTGGCGGATTAATCGCGATTTATCTGTTGATTCGCTCGTTAACCACATATACCGGACATCCGGAAAGCGATAACAAACCATGGCTGGCGGTTCGGAAGTGGGCAAGTCCGAAGATTTCTTCAGAAGTTTCGTTTTCATTCCTTGGGACCTGGTTGCTTTCGATAGTGTCGTTATTGTTGACGGTTGGACTTTATTTCCTGGCCCGAGATGTGATTGCGGGGGGAGACTATTCCCCGCTAATGTACATGGCTCCGTTTGCGTTGGCAGGGCTTGGGATGTTGATTTACGCTATTAATATCACCAGAGAATGGCTTCGATTTGGCCAGATGGTGTTGACCCTTGATCCGTATCCCGGCTCTATTGGCGGTCATATTGGTGGGCAGGTTGATATTCGTTTGCCTTATAACGCAAAAGATCGCGTCCAGGTGCACCTCATTTGCCAGCGAATGGTCACCACCGGGCGTCGCAAAAAAAATCAACGAACAGATGTGGTTTGGCGTGTCAGAGGGTTGGCAAATACTACACCCGGTTCTAAAGGCACGCGACTTGGCTTTCGCTTTGAAGTCCCTGGAGATCTTCCACCGTCCGCTTTAGAGTCGTTTGATTATCACCAGTGGAAGGTGGTTTTAAGCGCTCGATTGCCTGGCGCCGATCTGGATCGAGAATTTATTATTCCGGTTTTTCCCACAGCAGAGTCTTCCAGTGGAATCCGCTTTGATTCCACCAAGCACTCAGGGCAGGAAGAATTCAGCCGCGCCGAAGCCCTTTCGATTCTCAAATTGAGCAGAGATATGGACGGCGGAGTGGTTCTGAAATACCCGATATTTCATCGTGAGAAGGCCAAAGGAGGAGCGATCCTGCTGGCCGTTGGCCTTGGTTGCACCTTGCCAGGCATTGCCATATTGATGGATGAAGTCAATGTGGTAGGCATTGGCTTTCTTATTATCGGAATGCTATTTGCGCCAGGAGGATTCTACCTGTTATTCCACAATCTAACCGTGAAGATGAATGTGGTTCGATTACAGGCGACGCTGAAATTGTTCGGCATTCCGATCCGCCGACGTGAAGCTGCCCGAAACGACGTTGAGTATCTGCGTGGGTGGGGGCAATATATTCAGGCCATTGTCAAAGAAGGCAAAGCAATCACCATCAGTCAGTCGTTTGCAGATGACAAGGCCGCGGGCCAGGCACTGAAAGCAATAGCCCAATGGACGGGTTATCCGGTCAAGAGCAAGAAAAAACGTCGCCGCCAACCAAGAGCGGATGCCGCCCCTGAGTAGAGACTGGGACTACGATGGAGAAGCAGTTTTGAGTCCTTGTCTGAGACTCGAATATGCTGAATATCCGAGCCTCAACCAGGAATTGTTTTCTCTAAAGAGCCATGTCCTTTAAGCTTTTCAGGGCAAGAACTTTAACCTTGCGACTGGCTGGCTTTGCTGCGACATCCATGGTTTCACCCGGTCGAAACGGGTTGGGAACACCTTTACGGGCTTTAGTGGCAGGTTTTTTGACGACCTGAATTTTAAGCATGCCGGGTAATTTGAATATGCCTCCGGCTCGGGGGCGTATATGCGCCTGGATAACGTCACCCAGTGAGTCAAGCACTGCTCTGACGTCCGTGCGGGACAGATTAGTTTCCTCAGAAAGAGTGATTATGAGTTCAGCTTTTGATATTGGATCCTTATAGATTTTTTTCATTGTAACGTAGAATAAGAGTTTGGGTTGGTTCAAGCCGCTGAATTGTAATGGAAGTTGTCGGTATACACAGCACAATATGTAAAAAAGGCTGTAAATAAAGACATTTTATACATCAGATGATTTCAGTGACAGATTGAGCCGGTATAAATAATTTTAAAGTGTTTGGTTGCTGGAATTGAACCGCCACTCACTTTTCATTGTGATTACCTTGTTCCAACTGGATACAACAGCACTGAGGAAATGATTTGTGAACAAAATGGACCTGCGTGAGTTGCGCAATGCGTTTAGCACTTTTATAACCGGGGTCACCGTGGTAACTACCCGGCAGGCCGATGGCACGCCCCGTGGTTTTACCGCTAACTCCTTCTCGTCGGTGTCTCTGGATCCGCCACTGCTATCAGTTTGTATCGGTAAATCTGCCGACAGTCTGGCAACGTTCAACCGCGCCGACGGGTTTGCGATCAATATTCTGTCTGAACAGCAGGCGGAAATTTCGGGTTTGTTTGCTTCCAAACGGAAGGATAAGTTTGAGATTGCCAAATGGCACAATGGTCCCGCAGGTCATCCGGTGCTGGAGGAGGTATGTGCCTGGTTTGATTGCAAGGTGGAGCAACGGATTGATGCCGGGGACCACGTAATGCTGATAGGGCGAGTGCAGGGTTTCAGACACAATGATCAGGGAGGTCTGGGATTTGTTCGTGGAAGTTATACAACCATGGGGTTGGGTCAGGCGGCAGTCACTGCAGCGGGCCATTCTTCAGGCGTAGTGGTGGGAGCGATTGTGGAAAACAATGGCAAATTGCTATTGCGTCGCAATCCTGACACGGGGCACTGGCACCCGGTTGCGTCAGGGATGGGAAAACAACAGGGCTCCGTTGCCAGGTTAAAAATTTTACTGCAGGGACTGGAGCGCAAAATAGTGATTACTTCCCTCTATGCTGTGTTTGAGAACGAGAAAACAGACAATCATTTTGTCTACTACCGGGCTACAACGGGTGAGCTGACTGAAAGCCGGGGTACATTAAACCGGGGTGATTTTCAGGACAATTTTTTTGCCTACCGCGATATACCCTGGGATGAGGTTGAGGGTGGTGCTGTGACCAGTATGTTGCAACGCTATGTTGCAGAATCCAGAGACCGGCGATTCGGTATTTATTTTGGGAGTGAAAATGCAGGCACGGTGCAATCCAACGCCTGATTCCTGCGTGGTCTAGAATACCTGGGCCGCGAATAAACTTGCGATCTTGCTTTGGCCACTGTCATTGGGGTGCAGGCCGTCAGATATTTCAGATAAACTGACCGCCTGATCAATGCGCGCAATACGCGCACTGATGCCGAGGATTCCACCACTGATGGCAAACGCATTGGCGTTTTCAGTGGCGCTTCGACTGATCGGGGGCAAGGTACCAATGATCGGAATGGTTCCCGCCGAGCTGGCTACCCCGGCAGCAAATCTGAGCGCGTTGATCGCGCCTCCAACACCACCGGCAGCACCTGCAGCGTTATTGGTTCCAAGTAAAACCACCAGGTATTTCGGACTAAATCGACTTATCAGGTCCGGTGCCTTGCTTGCCCCACCTTCGGCGCTGATGCCGGGCGTGCTGACGTTGATCACCGGAATTCCGGTCAGTGCCTGCAGGATAGACGGAAAGTTTGTGCTCGCACCTACACCGGCCCCTATACTGTCACTAATCACTACGATCTGGTTCTTTAAAACTACCGGTTCGGGCTCCGGGCTGGCCGCAGTTTCCGCTGCCGTCGTTTCGACATTGGATTCAGTTGCGCCAGTGGAGGTGCCGTCAGACCCACCGCCGCAACCAGCAGCAGCCAGGGCGAGCGCGATAATAATCAGGAGCTTATTCAGGGTCACGGCATATTTGTTTGAAAAATATTGAGGTGATTATAACCGTATCCAATAGCCATTGCAGTGCCCTTATCCAGAGCCTTAAGACAGAAGATGTTGCGGCCCCGGTTTACTCCTGAGCATTCTTTTCATTACGTCGTTGGTAAGACAGTGATGCAATTAACTCGTCATGGGTAATATCTACGGTGTCAATAATTTCCCCGGAATGCCGATCCAGTACCAGCGACAGAACACTATAGCGGCAATACAGCGGTAGTGCACTTACCTCTTCTGAGCGCTTGCCAATTTTGTCGAGGAATTTATCGATAACAGGAACAAGATCGGGAATTACTTCGCCCACTTGTTTGAGGTCATAGCCCTGCTCGACTATTTTCAGGCGATTTTCAAGGGTCAACGGCTGAAAGAGGTCGCCACGTTTGAATAGCGGCGTGCCGCCCATGCTTTTCATCACCTCTCCCAATCTTTCTTTTTCATCTTCAGGCAACGCGACATAGGCCATGGCAGGGCGCTGATCTTTGAGCTTGGCCAGTATCTGATCTGTCACCCCTGATTCGTCAATTTGAATTTGGCTCATTGAGACAAACCGGTTGTTTGCGAATGACACCATGCGGGTACGTTGATCGGCAACAACCCACGCCCCGGCAGATAGTGCGGACAGCTGTATCAGGGCAATTATCCAAAGGTCTACTTTAAGGCGTTGCATGCCCTTGCCCGGGTCGTACACAGCCAGCGTGAGTAGTGGTCCGAGTACCAGGTCAACCCCCATCATTATCCGCACCCCCTGCCAGCCACCGTCAGCGGTGAAAAATGGGGGCGGGTACCAGATGAAGATGACGACATAAAGGATCCCCGCGAGGATCACGAGGCTTATCGCTAGATGAATCAAAAATGCCCTGAACCGTGGTGTCATACAGAATACACTGGATCGTTGGCGCTGTGAAAATCTGCCAGTAAATGTTGTTTGTCCAGGCGGCTAAGTTGCTTGATCTGATATTCTCGCCGGCAGGCAGTTGCCCGATCGTCGACCCTTTCGTGATACACCAGCGAGACCGGGCGCCTGGCGCGAGTGTAACGCGCCGCTGTTTTGCCAGCATTGTGTTCGTTGATCCGGCGGTCCAGATCTGTGGTCACCCCGGTGTAAAGACTGTCATCAGCACATCTGATAATGTAGATAAACCAGTTTTTCAATCCAGTGCTCCCGGTTGCAAAGGGTGGCGGCATTTTCGACAAAGATACTGTGCCAGGTTGCTGGTAATACGATTGTGTCGGTAACTGCTCAGCTGATGAATGCTGCAGCTGCAGTGATAGCGGAATCGTTTCACTTTGCGTTGTGGTATTCCCGATAAATCATAATCACAGGTTACCTTCGGGGCGCGACCAAATGCCAGCATCACTCTTTGCCATTCGATGCCGTGGGGGCGGATACCATGGCGACCAAACAATTGATCAACAACGTAGTGTGCGACCTCATGAGGAATAGTGTCGTTCACATTACTTTCGAAATAACGCGCAAATATCCATGGGTTATAACGAATTTGGGGCTGACCGTGACGAATCCGAAACATCCCGGCAGCACGACCGCGAAGATCAAATAAAACTGGAACGGGTGCCAGCTTTCTATCGAACAGAGACGCCGCTCTGTTGATAAATTGCGTAGTTTGCTCCACCACCTGATCCTGCCGGGCCGGGTTGATAGGAATTACAATAGAGGTGCTCACGTGGCTTTCGATTTCGAATACAATACCCGCCTTTAATTGTAAACCAAAGGAACCCCCTGCTGTATGGCTGAATTCATTCCTGGACAGCGCTGGATTAACGATGCGCAGTTGCAAATGGGATTGGGTACGGTGCTTCGTACCGACTTCCGTACTGTCACTATTATTTTCATGGCGACTGGTGAAACCTTTGTTTATGCAAAGGAATCAGTGCCCCTTACCCGAGTCCGGTTTTCCTCCGGGGACCACATCATTACCGGTGATAATATCACTCTGGAAGTCGTAAGCGTAATCGAGGAGGGCGCGCTTCTGACTTACTCGGTCATGGATAGTACCGGTGCCCCGCACCAGGTCAAGGAGAGTGAACTCAGCAACTTTATCCAGCTCAATCGACCGACTGAGAGACTGTTCAATGGTCAGATAGATCGTGATACCTGGTTTGAAGTACGTTATCAGACCCAGCAATTACGCTCCGCGATTGCGCAAAACGAAATACGCGGGCTGGTCGGTGGCAGAGTCAGTCTGCTGCCACATCAGCTGTATATCGCCAACGAGGTTGCCAATCGCTATTGTCCTCGGGTGTTGCTGGCAGATGAGGTTGGATTAGGGAAAACAATAGAAGCCGGCATGATCCTGCACCACCAGTTGATTACCGAACGGGCGAGGCGGGTATTGATCGTGGTTCCCGAAAGCCTGACGCATCAATGGCTGGTCGAAATGTTGCGAAAATTCAATCTGCATTTTAAAATTTTCGATGCCGAACGAATTGAGGCATTGACCGCCACGGACGAGATGGACGATCCGGAAGTAATCGCTGATGCAGTGGTGGAGAATCCTTTTGACTCTGAACAATTAGTGCTTTGTAGCCTCGAATTTCTCTGCTCAAGGCCGGATTACTATAAGCAGTGCCGTGACGGAAGCTGGGATTTACTGGTGGTGGATGAAGCCCACCATCTGCAATGGTCAGAGCAGGACCCCGGTTTCGAATACCAGCTAATCGAGCAACTGGCGCAGCGTATAAACGGAATACTGCTGCTCACGGCGACCCCCGAACAGCTTGGGAAATCGAGTCATTTTGCACGCTTGCGTTTACTCGATCCCAACCGGTTTCCTGACTTTAACCAGTTTGTTGAGGAGGAAAAGGAGTATGCCCCCATCGCCGATGCGGTGGATGCGTTGCTGGATAGAGATCGCTTGCAGACAGATTTTCGTCTGCAAGCGATAAAACTATTACTGGGTGAAGACTCGGCGCCATTCTTTGTCACCCTGGAAGACCCGGATGCCGCCGAGGATAGCAAGCAGCTTGCGACCGAAAAACTGATGGAACAACTGGTGGATCGACATGGCACCGGGCGAGTACTGTTTCGCAATACCCGATCAGCGGTCAAAGGATTCCCCGAGCGTGAAGTACATCACTATCCTTTGCCCCTGCCAGCCGCTTATAGCGATGCATTCAAGGAAATTTCCGGTACCGAATTGTCTGAAATGCAATTGCTGCTTTGTCCCGAGCTATTATTCCAGGCCATTTCCCCGGTACCATCCTGGACATCTATAGATCCCAGGGTGAGTGCATTGGCGGAAATACTGCAAAGGTTTCGACACGAAAAGATCCTGGTGATTGCTGCCAGTGCAGATACCGTGCTGGATCTGGCAGAAACGTTACGGGTTTCCAAAGGAATAAACGCCGCAGTATTTCACGAAGGCATGAGCCTGATCGAGCGGGATCGGGGAGCCGCCTGGTTTGCCGACAGAATTTCCGGCACCCAGGTCATGATTTGCTCTGAGATAGGAAGCGAAGGACGTAACTTTCAGTTTTCCCATCATCTGGTGTTGTTTGATCTTCCGCTGAATCCGGATCTGCTGGAGCAGCGAATCGGGCGTCTGGATCGCATTGGTCAGCGTGAAACCATCCATCTGCATGTGCTGTATATCGAAAATACTGCCCAGGAAATTATGTACCATTGGTATCAGCAGAGTCTCAATGCTTTTTCCCGCACCTGCCCGGTAGGTCACGCGGTTTTTGCCAGGGTCAGGCAGGCAGTCACCGAAGCACTACATTATCCCGAGTCAGACTATAGTGCATTGATTGAAAACAGTGCCAGCCATTTTCGCGAGTTGACAGATGCCTTGCAACAGGGGCGCGACCGCCTGCTTGAATTCAATTCCTGCCGCTTGGGCATCGCTAATCGCCTGCGGGATATTGCACTGGAACAGGATCAGTCTCCAGCATTACAGCAGTACATGGAAACCGTATTTGACTGCTTTGGTGTCGATCACGAAATACATTCGGAAGATTGCTACGCGATCAATCCGGGATCCCATATGAGTCTTCCGTTTACCCATTTGCCGGAAGAAGGCATGACGGTCACATACACAAGAGAGACCGCGCTTAATTATGAAGACGTCAGTTACCTGACCTGGGATCATCCCCTGGTGACGGGCTCCATGGATCTGCTGCAAGCGGGAGAACTTGGCAATACTTCGGTTATAGCAGCGCCCGTCGTTGGCGCTGTAAGAGGCACAATACTGCTCGAATCCATTTTTATCCTTGAGTCCGCCTCGACGGATGCATTGCAGAGCAGTCGATACCTCGCACCGACCACCATCCGGACGTTTATTGACCAGTTTGGCAAACGGCATGACCAGCTTCCCAGCCACCGAACCCTGGAATCCCGGTCCGAACGATTGCGCCCCGAAGTCGCACGCAAGATAGTCCAGGCGCGCAATGGAATTCTGCGAAAGATGGTCACAGCGAGTAACGAACTGGCGAAACGGCTAGCGCCGGAAATTCTGACGACGGCACTCGGCAAAACCCGGGCAACGCTGGAGCAGGAAATTGAACGTCTGGAAGCGCTGATCAAAGTGAACCCCAACGTTCGTGAGGATGAAATAAATTATTTTCGCCAGCAACTTGCTGATGTGATCGAGCGATTGGAGCAGTCCAGCCTGCGGCTCGATGCGTTGCGGGTTATCGTCGCAACCTGATGAATGCCCCCAATCCTGTTCTCGCGTTCCAGAAATTGACGCCGGAGCAGATGCTGAATGCGGTGGAACAGCATGGGATACTTTGTGATGGACGATTTCTTGCCCTCAACAGCTATGAGAACAGGGTTTTTCAGATAGGGGTTGAAGAAGGTGATTCGATAGTGGCCAAGTTTTATCGTCCCGGGCGATGGTCGGACGATGCTATACAGGAAGAGCACCAGTTCACCCTTGAACTTGCCGAGGCAGAAATTCCTGTGATCGCGCCGCTGCAAGACGCTGTCGGCAATACCCTGCATTTTGCCGGTCCTTACCGTTTCAGTATTTATCCCTGCCGCGGTGGCAGAGCGCCCGAGTTGGACAATCCGGATCATCTGGAAATGCTGGGTCGATTTGTTGGTCGGATGCATGCAATGGGAGCCACCTCGGATTATCAGTTTCGACCCCAAATCAGCATTGATTCTTATGCCATAGAACCTAACCGGTTTATTCTCAAGAATAAATTTATCCCCTCTCATTTGCTCGAAGCATGGACCAGTCTTGTCGATGTGTTAATAGGTCAAATCGGTAATTGTTTTGATCGGGCAGGGGAGATAAACCAGATTCGTTTGCATGGAGACCTGCATCACGGCAACGTACTGTGGACCGAAAGGGGACCTCATACCGTTGATTTTGACGATGCGCGTATGGGCCCGGCGATACAGGATCTATGGATGTTTTTATCAGGAGACCGCGCTTATATGACGGCGAGACTGGCGGATTTGCTTGAGGGTTATACCCGGTTTTATGAATTTGATCCGGTGGAATTACATCTGGTGGAGGCTTTGCGCACCTTGCGTATGATCCATCACTCCGGCTGGCTCGCTTCCCGTTGGCAGGACCCGGCCTTTCCCATCGCATTTCCCTGGTTTAATACAATCCAGTATTGGGAACAGCAAATCCTCGATTTGCGTGAGCAATCGGCGTTGATGGATGAAGGGCCGTTAATCTGGTCTTGAGCTGTTTGTTAGCTGGTTCCATATTTTTTCGACAGTAGATTTCAGAAGCAGTGCTTCTTCCCAGCGATCCGTTAACTCATAACCATCACTGCCGGTAATCGCATAGGGTGGCGGTCCGAGTTCACACATGTATGTGCAACGATCATCCGTGCCAGCGTGGCGCGCCTGCCAAAACTCAAATCCTTCCGTCCACCATGATTTAAACAGATTGAACCACCGTTCATGTTGTGGAAAGTGAGATTGAATCTGAATTTGCTCTGCTGAAGCGACGCGCCCCTGGAATGTTTCGCATCGCTGGAGGAATCGACTGATTAGTGCCTGTTCATGGTCCTCCAGTGGCAACAGTACCCACTCCTGGTTCACCATGGCGTGGGACAGATCGGCTGTCATCATCATTTCGGGTATGGCGTCCATCAACTGCAAAGTAAACAGCAAGTCGTTGGTCATACAATTTCGATGACCTTCTATGTAGATCGGAATACCTGCTTCTTCACCCTGTCTGAGCCACTGACGAGTAACCCCGGCAACGGTGTCAACGTTCCATGGTACCACCCGGCCGATAATGCTGATAAATCGACAACGTCCATTGAACAACTTTGCCTGCGTAATTGCCGCGGCCAAATCTTCCTGGTTGCGGGGAAATGCATTGATCAGAATATCCAGATCGTATTGATCACAGTAATCAACGTAGCTGGAAAGAGCCTTATAGGGAGTATGTGGTAAACCTGCATCAAACCCGATGCCGGAATAGCCTGCGTTGGCAATTTTCCTGAATCGTTCTTCTACGGTCCATTCGTAGCCATCTGGTCGGCGTAGTTCCATGGCCCACCAACTTTGAAAAACGTCCAGTGTGGTCACGTCAGTTAAGCTCCTCTGTCAGCTTGCGTGCCAGATACCGGTTGAATTCATACACGTTACGCTCGAGGTGACTCATGGGCCCTTGGCGGGCCAATTCAGAGGCAGTAGCACGAAAAACGTTTTCCACGGTCGGTCGGTCCTCAGAATTTACTTTGGTCAGTAGATCCCGAATGCCCGCTATATGTTTTTCTCGATCCGGTAAATCTGCCAGTATTTCTCCAGGGATGGCCGCGCTCCATCGAATGCGAACCTGGCCAGTCCCCCGGGGCATAATGGACAAGTACCAAAGCAGATCCGGTTGTAACTGGATCGTATGATTCGGGAACAAACCCAGCAACATGATCCGGGACCGATACTCCTTCCCAAGCCAGGTATTCGATTTATGCGCCGATGCCCAGGGTTTATCCGGGTCTCGGTCTACAGAGTGATAGGTGAAATGCTGGTCACCGGCGTATAACGTCGTGTGATCTTCTGAATTGCCGTTCTTGCCAAAAGATTCTTTGTGGACCCTGTGAATGTGGTAGGCGTCCATAAAATTTTCAAACAGGCATTTCCAGTTGGTATCCCAGACTTCCTCGGCTTCAATTACAGGCTCATAGCCAGCCATTCGATACTGGCCAACAATTTCTTGCAGGCCTCTTAATCGACCAGATACAGGGTCCACATCGTTATTGAGCGTTACGTATATAAACCCTTCCCATTCTTCTAATCGAACCTGCGCCAGATGGTAATCCGCTTTGTTGAAATTCTTGTTCCTGTCCATGTAGGGGGCCCCGATAAGTTGTCCTTCCAGATCAAAGGTCCAGGAATGATATGGACAGGAAATTCGGCTCGAATGTCCTTTCCCACTTAACAATTTTGAACATCGGTGGGCACAAACATTGGCGAAAGCAGAGATGGATTTATCCTTTTGTCGAATGACAAATATCGGTTGGTCAACGATATCGTACGTCAGATAGTCTCCGGTTTTCGGTATCTCGGCAGCCCGACCCACACAGATCCATTCCTTCTTGAAAATATTCATGACTTCAAGTTCTAACAGGCCTGGATCATGATAAATGCCTGGCGGGGCGGTTCGTGCATTGTCAAAGCCCAGCGCTGCGGTGCGATGCAAATCATCAAGAACTCTATGTAGCCCATTTTCACTCACACTGCTTTCACTCATGGTTCGATTTCCCTGGAAATTTTCTTTGTATGGTTTGCAGCTATTGGCCAGCTGACTTTCAGGAGATCGTATATATAACATGGAAGGTCTTCCAGACTGACACTACTGCCTTTCTCAATGTACCTTCCGATCTCAGGTGTTCTGTTGATCAAAAAACAATGTGCTTTTCATCAACAGCAATGAATCAACAAGCAAGTTGGTCCGCCAACTCACCAAAGTTACGTGCAACAAAGTTGTAGTCACCTTCTGCTTCCAGATCTTCTGTCTGGTTCGGGCCATATTCTGTGGGTCGACCAACGAACGCGGTTTGCATGCCATGGTTCGAAGCGTTTACCAGATCACTATTGTGAGCAGCTACCATACAACACTGCGTTGGCCTTAAACCCAGTAACTCTACTGAATCAAGATACGCGGCAGGCAGTGGCTTGTAATGTCGTACTACCTCAGCACCCAGCACCATGTCCCAGGGTAAATCGGAATATTTGGCCATATTAACCAGGAGCGCGATATTGCCATTTGATATTGTTGCAATAATGAATTTTTTCTTTAGTCGATAAAGTCCCTCTACCGCGTCCGGCCACGGTCTGAGTCGGTGCCAAACCCTGTTCAGGTGATCAATTTCATCTTCCGTCCAGTTGTTCAGCCCGTATTTTGCAATTAACGCATTGAGACTTTCCCGGTGCAGCACATCGAGATTCGTCCATTGTCGCTGTCCGCAGCGAACCGCCTGCATTGACGGTTGGTACCGGGCGCGCCACTCATCTGCAAACGCGGCCCAGTCAATATTAATTCCCTTTTTCTCATTGATAGACGCACCTTCCAGAATAATTGAGGAACGCCAGTCGACCACCGTGCCAAACACATCAAAACACAGGGCGCGAATATTATTCATCAGTAGAAATTCAATCGGTAAATCGATATCGTTCGAGCGTAATATCGCCCCTCCACGACCAGAGAATTAGTGCGGATTGAGATTCTGTGAGCAAACAAGCTGGTAAATTCTTCAGTCGACAATGTGATGCCTCAGATCATAATTATTCATTATCCCGGAAATCCGGCCCTGGAAATTGGAAACCATCAATCTTAGTGTGTTGGGACACTAGTCCGGTATTACCCCATTGGGAATAACGATGCCGCCATCGATTTCGATTTCTTCAAGATTGTTCCCCTGGCCGCCTCGATCCACCACGATAAAATCCCGCTGGGTGCCAGTGACAATTTGAAAGTGATGCCAGGTATTCTTATGAAAATTGATGCCCTGATGCCCATTGGTTAAAAACAAGGTCAGGTCTTTCGCAGATATTTTCTGCCCGGGATTACCAACCAGAACCAGAAAGGGCTTCTGGTCCAGGGGCAGGAAAGCCTGGCTGCCCAGCGGATGGCGTTCCATGCTTTTTACCCGATGAGGTAATGGCAGCGGTGAGGTTCTGAAAACACTGATGATTGCCCGCCCGCCCTGATCAATGG
>CAYOGN010000107.1:0-4406 GCA_964403545.1 uncultured Gammaproteobacteria bacterium | reverse complement strand
GTTTCAACACAACCAAGAATGGCAGGGGTGTTCTTGTTTTTCCAGTATTCCACCAGCGTGTCTATGAGGTCATCGCGATTGGAAAAATGCCAATAGAAACTTCCCCGGGTAACCTTGAGCGTTTCAGCCAGCCGGGTTATTCGTACCGCGTCGATACCCTCGGGAACAAAAATATCCAATGCCGTAGACAGCCAGTCAAATCGTTCCAGCTGAGTACGATCAGAGGTTAATGCCCCTTGTTCCGCAACCTGCCGTAATAAAATTTGATTTGTCATATTGAATCCATACAGTAGTGTATGTTTTAATATACATTACTGTATTCAGAATGCAATAGAGGCGGTACTTTATGTCACACTCATCGTTAACACGGCATTGTTAACTAGGGCATCGTTAAACAAGTCGCCCTATACCATTCATTCGCGCGGAATTCAGACTGATCAAATAAATCAAAACCAGATAAATTAAAACTATATAAATAGAAGCTTCAAGGAAAAGTATCCATGAAAACCATTACATCCCTGCCGATTAACGACAACACCAATGGTTGGAGCGGTGTTCTTGCTAAACGCCAGTCAAAGGCGGTGCTTGAAAAAGACATTAGTGCAGATTGGCTGGTGGTCGGTGCCGGCTTTGCCGGCCTTGCTGCTGCAAGACGGCTGGGAGAAATCAGGCCGAACGACAAGATTGTTATCGTCGAAGCCCACGAAGTGGGGGAGGGGGCATCAGGGCGGAATTCCGGTTTTGCCATCGATCTACCCCATAACGTCGGTAGCTCCATGGAAGAGCTGGATGGTTCCCATCGATTTATGGCGCTGGCACGGGCAGCCATTGACTACCATGAACTCCAGATTGAACAGCATGGCATTCAATGCGACTGGAGCCAGCCCGGTAAATATCACGCCGCAGTGAGTTCAAAGGGCGTCAGTGGCGTTCTGGAGCCTTTTGCGAAGGAACTGAATTCCCTAGGGGAACAATATCAGTGGATCGAAAAAATCGAACTGGAAAAGCGAATCGGCACCAGCCATTTTACTGCCGCAGTCCATACCCCGGGCTGTCGATTGATGAACCCGGCGGCGCTGGTTAGAGGGCTCGCCGAAAGCCTTCCTGAGAATGTTGAACTCTATGAACATACTGCAGTTGTGGCCATGGACAATCAGCCCCGGGGACTCGAAGTAAAGACACAATCCGGCAGTATCAGAGCGGGGAAAATGATTCTGTGTGTCAATGGATTCGCCGACCGATTCGGTTTTTTCAGCCGCAGACTTTTAAACTTTGCCGCCAACTCCAGCCTGTCTCGGCAACTCACTGAAAATGAGCGCAAAGTTCTGGATTGCAAAACCAGCTGGGGGTTAACACCAGCCAATGCCTTTTCAGGAACAACAATGCGTTACACAGACGACCATCGTCTGCTGATCAGAAATAACATCTATTTCAACCCGGCTATGCGTGAGTCCGGGCAACACCGAAATCGAATCAAACAAACCCATAAAAAAATTCTCGATCAACGCTTTCCGGGCATCCCCGACGTGGATCTGGAATTTACCTGGACAGGATACATTTGTCTTTCAGAGAACGGCTCACCGGGATTTGGCAAGGTAGCGGATAACGTTTATGCCGCGGTGTGCCAGAACGCTTTAGGCGTAACCAAAGGTACTATTGGCGGGATGTTGGCCGCTGACATGGCCTGCGGGCAGGATAACGAACTCATCGGCTATATGGAAAGCCTCGGACAACCCAACAAGGTTCCGCCAAGACCGTTCCTTGATATCGGAGTGCGCTCAAAGTTTGCCTGGGAATTATGGAAAGCTAGAAACGAAGCCTGATTGTTCAAATTAGGGCTTTTTGGGACGGCCTGCTTGTTTCGACGTTTTAAAAGGGATATGTTTCTTTCATAAATAAACTTAAACCACTAACAATCGAATAGAAATTATGAACAACGCAATTCAAGTAAACGGACAGAGACTCTGGGACAGCATCATGGCTATGGCCCAAATCGGCCCGGGCGAAAAAGGTGGCTCACGGAGGCTGGCACTTACTGATGATGATAAAGAAGGGCGCGATCTGTTTATTAGCTGGTGTAAAGAAGCAGGCTGCACCATCACCATAGACGATATGGGAAACATCTTCGCGCGACGCGCCGGAAAGAACAATGATCTCGATCCGGTTTGTTCCGGTAGTCATCTGGATACCCAGCCCCATGGCGGTAAGTTCGACGGCATCTTTGGTGTGTTGGCGGCGCTGGAAGTCGTCAGAACGCTGAACGATAATAACGTCGAAACCGAAGCACCCATAGAGGTGATCAACTGGACCAATGAAGAAGGTTCAAGATTTGCACCAGCGATGGTGTCATCCGGCGTCTTTGCCGGATTGTTTGAAAAAGAATTTGCCTATTCGAGGACCGACAGCGATGGCCATACCCTGAAAGCAGAGCTGGAACGAACCGGTTACCTCGGCGATGAAATCTGCGGTGACCATCCCATGAGAGCCTTATTCGAAGCCCATATCGAACAGGGCCCGGTGCTGGAAAACAGCGGCGACCAAATCGGTGTGGTTATCGGAGGCCAGGGCCAGAAGTGGTTTGACGTGAGAGTGAAGGGGCAGGATTCCCACGCCGGTTCAACGCCAATGAATGGCCGCCGCGATGCACTGGTCGTATCTGCCGTCCTGATTCAGGCCATTCAGGAGATTGCACTTAAATTCACACCCTATGGCGTAGGTACGGTAGGTGAGATGCAAGTGCTGCCCAATTCAAGAAACACCATCCCCGGTGAAATATTTCTAACTGTGGATATCAGAAATCCAGACCAGGACAACCTGAATTTAATGGGAGAGGATTTTAATCAAATTATCGAAACGGTTCGTATAAAGCATAACGTAACGATCGAATGCGATGAAATCTGGGACAAACCCCCGGTAAAGTTCAACACAGAATGTATTGCCGCAGTCACCACCGGCGCCAATCAACTCGGATACAAATACCAGGAAATCGTATCAGGCGCTGGCCACGACGCCTGTCAGGTATGCGAAATCGTACCGACCTCAATGATCTTTGTACCCTGCGAAGGCGGGTTGAGTCATAACGAAGAGGAGAACGCGACACCTGAGGATTTGGAAGCGGGTTGTAATGTTTTATTGCGTGCCATGGTTGGGGTTGCTGGGTAGTGTGGACCATTCAAAGTGAAGTGGCGGATTAAATAAATCTATTCCGGTATTTTTGATGGAATTGTCCATTTAGTACTCTGAGATCCGAAATCAAGTCAGAGTACAGTTGCAACTGTGGTCCCATATTTTCATCGCTTGGGTCTTGGCTGTGTTCTTGCATTTTTTTCTAAAATACGCCTTCCCCGCACTTGACTTTTCGCGGGACGGTTAAGAGACAAGCGTTTGATTTGATATACGGCCTGTCCATCGTCCGCAGCTGAAACTTTACCATCACCCTCACGTAAAAATGATCAAAGTGTGACTTTTATCACATCGACGCTTCAAATTTTCCGTTATCGTTAGACATGATTATTTAGGCCAAGTGCAAATGACTGCAATTCTGGATCAGGCTTAAAACCTCTTGGATGGGATTATGGAGTTGTATGATGTGTTTTAAGGATAGTGAAGTAACTGGATTTTTCCAGTCCCCCTCAAAAACAAACCAAAGGATTGCGCTTGGTGTGTGGTTCTGCGCAGTTCTCCCTTCACGGTTTTCAAAAACAACCTCGATGCGTGGTTTCTATAAGCGCTTGGTGATTGGGAAGTCGCACTTTTTTGTTTGTGTCGGACCCAACCAACGATCTAGCTTTGCTGAGAAACTAGATTGTAACGTCAGTATTTTTTTCTTGGTGCAGCGTGTTTGCAGGATCCTCCACTATCGAATCCGATGTCGAAAACAAGAACAGAATATGAAAGCATTGCTCGTAATAGTACTGCTTTACCTGATAGCCCCGAATCAAGCCAGTGCGCAAACAGGGTTTGCTAATTCGTACATTGAATGTGGTGACCCAACTGTAAATATATATGGTTGGAACGTCACTGATACCAACCCTGGTGGAACTATACCTCTGCAAGAATGTACACAAAATCAGGCTAAGGGCATGGAGTGGTGTGATTATATTTTATACTATGAAAATAGACCTTGGTATAACGCTGGATATCGAGTAACTGAATTTTTTTTCGATTCCAGAGGGGGTAGTACTCGTGCTGGGGGCATTTCCAATGTTAATGGTAGAAACCTAAAGATTAAATGCCTTGTCAGTAATGGTGGATCTCAATCTAATGATTATGTTTCAAAATATACGGATGCCATAAGGATTACTTGTGGCGGAGGATCTCTATTTAATCCGTATATAACAATAGCTAATGGAACAATGGGTGCTTGTCAGGCTATTTGTAGTAACTCAGGAGAAACCTGGCTACCG
>CAYOGN010000106.1:0-8920 GCA_964403545.1 uncultured Gammaproteobacteria bacterium | reverse complement strand
CGTAACCATGATGGTCTGCGCCAAAAATATCCAGCATCTTGTCAAAGCCGCGCTCACCCTTGTCGTAATGATAAGCCAGATCCGTAGCAAAATAGGTATGAGAACCATTGGCACGTAGCACCACACGGTCTTTTTCATCGCCGAAATCAGTGGCGCGAAACCATTTAGCCCCGTCTTTTTGATAAATATGGCCATTTTTCTCCAGTACTTCCACCGATTTTTTCATTGCGCCACTGGTCACCAGCGAACCTTCTGAAAACCATTGCTGGTACTCGACGCCAAATTGGGCCAGATCCTCGCGGATATCCCTGACCAGGGCACCGCATCCAAGATCGAACACCTGCCCGAACCCGGCATCTCCGAGTGCCTCTTTACACCGAATGACGAGTACATCTATTCCCTGATCCGGATCTTCGGGTAACCCATCGAACAGCTTTTCTGTTTCAACTTGCAAAGTATCTCCTGCCGTTGCCGACAGCGACCGGGCGAGATCAAGAATATAGGCGCCCTGGTATCCATTTTTCGGAAATTGAATGGCGTGTCCCAACTGCTCCAGGTAACGTAACCAAACGCTAAGGGCAAGAATATCCATTTGCCTGCCTGCATCGTTGACATAGTATTCGCTGTGGGTCTGGTATCCTGCGGCACGCAATACACGGGCCACCGAATCACCATAAGCGGCACCCCGTCCGTGACCAACATGGAGTGGGCCTGTGGGGTTCGCGGAAACAAACGCCACCATGACCCGCCGACCGCTGCCGGTCTCGCTGCGCCCGTACAGCTGTTTCTGGCGCCGAATCTGGTCGATGAGTTCCAGCCATGCATCAGGATCAATGGTAAAATTGATAAAACCCGGTCCAGCGATTTCAACCTTGCGAATAAAATCCGACGGAGGCAACCGGGCCAGGATTTCCTCGGCAAGATCCCGTGGTTTGCATCGCGCCTGCTTTGCCAGAACCATCGCGATATTACTGGCAAAATCTCCATGAGACGAATCGCGGGTGCGTTCAATGACGATATTATCCGTAGTCAGTGCTGGCAAGACCTGCTTTTTTTGCAGGATCTCGAGAGATTTTCTGACGAGCGATTCGATTCGCTGCTTCATTGCAGAAGGTAAACTTTAAATGTCGTGGAGGGGTGACGGATTCTACCTTTCAGGCCACCATAACAGAAGACTGCATGGATGACATTTTACAAACCAATTGTCGACCGTAAAAGGAGGGCCATTGCGAGAAATTACCGATCAGCAGAAGTTTCTGGACAGCATTAATCTATCATCAGTTGTTGCGTATGATTCTCATTTGCATTAACATTCATCACTCAATTTTTTAAACCTTGTTTCACATAATACAATGAACACCCAATCCAAGTGGATAGCGATTGTTTTTACAATTTCTGGTTTTGCCAGCTTTAGTTCCATAGCCAACGAAGTAAATGTTTACTCCTACCGCGAACCACAATTGATCAAGCCCATGTTTGATCAATTCAGTGCAGAAACCGGCATCAAGGTGAACGCCGTTTTTGCCAAGAAAGGGATGCTGGAGCGGCTTAAGAGCGAAGGGCGAAACAGTCCGGCAGACCTGATATTTACCGTAGATATCGGTCGCCTTTCGGATTTCAAAAATGCCGGATTGACACAGCCAGCGGTCTCCACCCTGATTAACGATAATCTTCCGGCCCATGTACGTGACCCGGAAAATCACTGGTTTGGTCTCACTTCAAGAGCACGAATCATCGTTGCCTCGAAAGAACGGACAGCGGTCGGTGATATTTCCAGCTACGAAGGCCTCGCGGATCCTGAATGGCAAGGCCGTATTTGTACCCGCTCTGGCAAACATCCCTACAACCTCGGCCTGATATCAATGATGATGGTAGAACATGGGTCTGAAGAAACCGAAAACTGGTTATCCGGAGTTAAAGCCAATCTGGCGCGACGCCCCCAGGGGAATGATCGCGCCCAGGTTCGTGCAATCAAGGAAGGTGTCTGCGATATAGCGCTCATCAATCATTATTACCTGTATAAAATGGCCACTAGTGAAGAACAAATGCCGTGGGTTGAAGCGGTCAATGTCATCTTTCCCAACCAGCAGGATCGTGGCACCCACATGAATATCAGTGGTATGGCCATGACTCGTTTCGCACCCAACAGGGACAATGCGCAGAAGCTGATGGAGTACCTCGCCAGCAACCAGGCGCAATCCATGTATGCCGAGGTAAATGGTGAATATCCGGTCAATCAATCCATCCCCTTGAGTAAGTTTCTTGATTCTCTCGGAGAATTCAAACGCGATTCAGTAGACTTGTCGAAGGTTGCAGCCAACCGGGCAGAAGCATCACGGATGGTTGACAGGGTTGACTACGACGGGTGATATTCCGCCCATGATTTTAATTCCAGGGAATAACACGAATCCGCGTAATCATCCCTGGCTTCATAAAATAACCAAAGGCGCTGATCCCTGGCGGATCAGTACTTTTGCCATCGCTCTGCTGGCGCTTCTGCCAGTGCTGTCCATACTATGGCTGGCTTTCTTTCCTACCGAAAATATCTGGCCACACCTGATCAGCACTTCTTTGCCCCGATATATTCAAAATACCATCCTGCTTATGCTGGGGGTGGGCATAAGCGTGTTTTTAACCGGCGTTTCAACCGCTTATCTGGTCACCAACTACGAGTTTCCTCTGCGCCGTCAATTTGAGTGGCTGTTGCTGCTTCCAATGGCCTTTCCGGCTTACGTGATTGGATATTTATATACCGACTTACTGGAGTTTGCCGGGCCGGTACAGGGATTCATCCGCCAATTGTTTGGCTGGACACTGGCCAGCGAATACTGGTTTCCCAATGTCCGAAGTATGGGTGGTGCCATTATGTTGATGGGCCTGGTGCTGTATCCCTATGTCTATCTGATGGCTCGTGCATCCTTTCTTGAGCAATCAAGCTACCTGTCAGACGTCAGTCGTTTGTCTGGGCGCAATATGATTCAGACATTTTTCTACGTATCATTGCCCATCGCGCGACCGGCAATCGCTATTGGTGTTGCATTGGCATTAATGGAAACCCTGAACGATTTTGGTACCGTTGACTATTTTGCCATTCGGACCCTGACCGCAGGACTGTACGATGTCTGGTTGAATATGGGTAATCTTGGCGGGGCAGCACAAATTGCCTCGGTCATGCTGACCTTTGTAATTTTACTGCTGTCCCTGGAAATTTTTGGCCGCAGGAAACAGCGGTTCTACCAGGGCGCTTCCCGCTTCTCTCGCCGCCAGCGCTACGCTTTGCCACCATTGATCAAATGGATGATAACCCTGATTTGTGGCACCCCGGTGGTGCTTGGGTTTTTGCTCCCGTTCCTGATGTTAGTCAACTACGCGGTTCGTTACTTCGAACAATCGTGGTCAGCAGAGTTTACCGGGTATATTTTCAATAGCCTGTTCGTCTCCACCGTCGCCGCACTGATTTGTGCAGTGCTGGCAGTGTTGATCTGCTACAGCCGACGGTTACACAAAGGTGCTGTCAACACCTTCGCCTCCCACATAGCCTCATTGGGTTACGCGGTGCCTGGTGCAGTGCTGGCTGTTGGTATCGTCATTCCACTGGCCGGATTCGACAATGCAATAGACGCTCTATTTCGTGCGCAATTCGGGTTCTCTACCGGATTGTTGCTGACCGGGACCACATTTGCCCTGATTCTGGCCTATGTAATCCGTTTCCTTGCCATTTCCATCGGGTCGGTAGCATCAAGCATGTCCAAGATCTCTGAGTCTGTGGATATGGCAGCGCGTACGCTGGGGAATCCGGCGTTTCGCACCCTCCGGTTGTTCCACCTGCCGCTGCTAAAAAATGGGGTCGTCACAGCGGCTTTGATTGTGTTTGTAGATTGCATGAAGGAACTGCCCGCCACATTGTTGCTGCGACCATTTAATTTCGAAACCCTGGCAACCACAGTTTATCAGTTTGCTTCCGATGAGTTGATAGAGCAAAGCGCCCTCGGCGCACTGGTAATTGTTATGGTGGGGCTGTTTCCGGTGATACTATTGAGTAAAACCATCTCCCACTCCCACCAGTTAGCAGTCAGTACATAAATTGCGCCCAAAATTTCGATGTCCGCCCCGTTAAAAGTTGACCGGATCAGTTGTCGGTATGAAAATGAACCAGCGGTAGATTCGACTTCCTTTGAAATGTCGTCCGGTGACCTGGCTTGCCTGCTAGGGCCCAGTGGTTGTGGCAAGACCACCGTGCTCAGAGCCATTGCCGGGTTTCAGCCGTTACTTGAAGGAAGTATTTTTCTCGATGGCCGTTGTATTTCTTCCCCCACATACATCGTACCCCCGGAACAACGGAATATGGGCATGGTATTTCAGGATCATGCCCTGTTTCCGCATTTGAGTGTGGAAAAGAATGTGGCCGCAGGATTATTCAAGCGCAGTGCCAGTGAATCTCGTCGCGTCGTCGGCGAGATGCTGGAACGGGTTGGTCTTTCGGATCAATGGAGAAAATATCCTCATGAGCTTTCGGGTGGTCAGCAGCAGCGAGTGGCCCTGGCCAGAGCTCTGGCACCGAGTCCCGGTTTACTATTGATGGATGAACCGTTTTCCAATCTCGACCTGGAACTGCGTGACAAACTCGGTCAGGATGTTCGCAAACTACTCAAAGAAATGGAAACCACCTGTGTCATGGTGACCCACGACCAGCAGGATGCGTTCAATTTTGGCGACAAGGTCGGGGTAATGCGAAATGGGCGGATCGAGCAGTGGGACCATCCTTATACCCTGTATCACGAACCCGACTCTATTTTTGTCGCGAATTTTATCGGCGACGGGGTTTTTCTCGAAGGCAGAATTGCCAGCGCTACTGAAGTAGATACCGAACTGGGCCTACTCAAAGGGGATATCATCACCGAACTGCCTGTGGGGTCTTCAGTAGATATACTGTTGCGCCCTGACGATATCATGCACGATGACCACAGCCCTCAAACCGCGAAAATTCTGAAACGGGCGTTCCGCGGTGAAAGTTACCTCTATACTCTCGCACTGCCAAGTGGCAACAAAATTTTATCGCTGGTTCCATCCCACCATGACCATGCCATCGGGGAAGATCTCGGAATCAAGATGGACATCAACCACCTGGTCATTTATCCCCGGGACAAGCCTTCAACTTTCGTCAAATAAGCCGATTTCATCGCAATTTCAAGAGCGCTGTTTGTTTCATACTGGTATCCGAAAACTGGTTGCCAGAGGCTCTGCGCCTCCATACACAGGTAAAAAAATACCTGCGAATGCCAGTGATCAAGAGAGTCAAAGATTGTCTTGAACATTTCAATTTTGAGCGCGAGAGGATAAGAGAACTTGCCGGCGATCTCTTCCATCGGCATTTGCAGAATTTTGCTGCTAAAGGGTCGCTTACGGATTGATTTCATCACTGAGCGGGTAAAGGTCAGCGTTCCCATCGATACCAGTGCTACCTGGTTTGGGGTGAATTTGTCGACCAGCGTATTACAGATGTCACGGTACGCTTGTTCCCAACCCTGATAACGAACAATGGGATGGAAATGAAACCCTGTGAGACGTCCTTTGTCGGCGATTTTCTGGGCCGACAAAATACGTTGTTCTAGACTCGCGGTGAGATGCTCTTCGTGGTCAATAATGGTTTGTGGATTGAGTGACCAGGTACAGATAATATTTCGCGGGTAATCATTTTCCAGTAGCCAGCCGATATTTTTGGATTTTGTTTTGAGTTCGAGAATCACATTGGGGTTCTCATCGGCAAATTCCGCCAGCGCCTCAAGCACCCCCCCGTGATTTCCCCACATCAGTGAATCAGAAGATTGGCCGGTCCCGATATGCCAGGTTTGCCCCGGATCCAGCTTCAGTTTTTTTAACTTGTCGACAAATCCCTCATCGAATACTACTTTGTCACCATGATAGAACGACTGAATGCTGCAATAGGAGCAATCGAACCCGCACTTCTCCACGGCATCGAGGGTTAGCAGATTGCAACACCGTGTTTTTTCCGAAGCTACAGGACAGCGACCCAGGCCGAGATTCGATTTCACCGTAGTGACTAACCGGGGTTTTTGCGTCTGCGGTTTATCACCGAGGCCGAACCTGGCATAGCTCCTGGTTTCGCTCTTCAAAAGTTCATGCTGTGCCCTGAGATTCGCCAGCATGGATTTTTTATCCTTGCCGCCCTCACTTTCCACGTTCTGACCGGGCCAGATGACGGCAATGGAGTCTTCCTTCCAACGCAACCGGTCCAAAGCCATATCACTGACCTGTTGCAGTTCTTGCAGGGTAAATCGATAAGCCATGGCCTGCTCACGTAAAAAGTGTTGCTCCGCCTCTTCAAGAAACCTGAAGCTGGTCTGGCTGGCAATTCGAACAAACTTTTCCTGGTATTCGGCAACTTGCATGAGGTGGGGTAACGCGTATCTGGTTCAGTGTGGATTATCCCGATTATGCGCTAACCTGTAATTTTCAACAGTTCAACGCAACCAGGCAGAACGCTGGAAATCTGTTGAATTCACATCTATGATCGATATCGAATCCATCCAGCCAGGCATTTCGCCCATGATTGTCAATAGCCCGTACCCCAAAGTCGCTATTCCCGAACTTCCTCTTACCCCATTTGTATTCAGTCAATTTTCTGCCCACGGGGAGAATATCGCTATCATCAATGGTGTCAGCGGAGAAAAGTTTACCTTTAGCGAAACCGCCAGTTTAATTCGGCGAGCAGCGGGCGGCTTTCAAAAGTTGGGGATCAGGCAGGGGGATGTGGTCGCAATTTATGCACCAAATTCTCCCGAGTATATTTTTGCCTTTCATGGCCTTAGCTGGTTAGGGGTAACTACCACTACCATCAATCCAGCCTATACACCCGGGGAAGTAGAACGCCAGATGGAAGATGCGGGTGCCAGCTATTTAATCACATTACCGACGTTACTGGAGGGACTTTCAGAGCTGTCAATGCTTAAAAATATGAGGGGGTTGATTGTATTTGGTGAAGCCCAGGGTGCCACTTCATTTGAAAGCATTATTGAGGCCGATGAGGTTAGCCAATACGCTGAACTGGATCCACATCAGTCTGTGGTCGCATTACCCTATTCAAGCGGCACCACAGGGCTTTCAAAAGGGGTCATGATTACCCACCGCAACCTGGTTGCCAATGTCTGTCAAGTGGATGGCGTAATCGACTATAGTACAACAGATGCCAGTGACAATCTGGTGGCGGTTCTGCCGTTTTATCATATCTACGGCATGATGATTTTTATGAGTTTAACCCTCTATCAGGGCGCCACCCTGGTCACTCTTCCAAGATTCGATCTCGAGCAGTTTCTCGGTATTTTACAGGACTTCAACATTACCCGTGCCTATATTGCACCCCCCATTGCTGTGGCCCTGGCCAAGCATCCTTCGGTGGAAAACTATAAACTGGATGACCTGCGTATCGTATTTTCAGGTGCTGCACCATTGGGTGCTGAATTGAGTAAAGAGGTGGAGGCTCGAATTGGTTGTGAAGTGATTCAGGGCTACGGTCTCACCGAAACCAGTCCGGTGACCAATGTCGGGCCTGACACCCCCGGAAAAAAGAAATATGGATCCATTGGCCCGCCAATTTGCAATACTGAAATGAAAGTGATCGATCTCGCAGAGGGTAATGCGGTAACGAGAAATATTGCTGGTGAAGTATGTATCCGCGGCCCTCAGTTAATGAAAGGTTATCTGAACAACCCCGAAGCGACGGCAAACTGCATCGATGACGATGGATGGTTCCATACCGGAGATATTGGTTATGCCGACGAAGATGGGTATTTCTTTATTGTTGACCGGGTCAAAGAGCTGATCAAATATAAGGGCTATCAGGTAGCGCCAGCAGAACTCGAAGCGCTGCTACTGACTCACGAAGCGGTGGCGGACGCTGCGGTTATTGGTATTAGCGATGTGGAAGCTGGAGAATTGCCGAAGGGATTTATCGTCAAGAAAGGAGAAGTGACTGCAGACCAGATTATCGAATTTGTTGCGGAAAATGTGGCGCCCTATAAAAAACTGCGATTGGTTGAATTTATCGATACCATTCCAAAGGCACCTTCAGGCAAAATTTTAAGAAGAATGCTGCGGGATTCATAAGCGGGGGGCATTGCCGAAGTCTCAGAACAGGTGCGTTCGGACGATGGGCACAAGTAGTTGCTTGATTGTGGCAGTATCGATTTTGCGGCTGTGGCGAGTTAACTTGTCGAACCCATTTCTCTTTTTACACGACTTCGAACAAAGCGGCTGCACCCATACCACCACCAACACACATAGAAACAACCACATGCTTTGCACCCCGACGTTTTCCTTCGATCAAAATATGTCCAGCCTGGCGGGCTCCGGTCATACCATAGGGATGCACGATTGAAATCGCGCCACCGTTTACATTGAATATTTCATTGTCAATCCCAAGCTGGTCACGACAGTAGATTGTCTGGCAGGCAAATGCCTCATTGATTTCCCAAAGATCTATATCGTCCATCGGCATCCCTGTACGCGCGAGTAATTTTGGAATCGCATAAATCTGGCCCAGGCCCATCTCTTCTGGTTCGTTACCGGCCACTGCCATACCGCGATAAATACCGAGAGGCTCCAGCCCTCTTTTCTCGGCCATTTTCAGCTTCATTACCACGCAGGCCGAGGCACCATCCGTAAGCTGGCTCGCATTCCCGGCGGTAATGCTGCCGCCATCGATCACCTGATTCAAATTGGGCAACCCCTCGAGCGTGGATTGCGGTCGATTTCCCTCGTCTTTTGACAGCGTCACATCAGCGAAGCTAATTTCACCGGTTTCTTTATTTTTAATCGCGCGAGCCGCCGAGATCGGCACAATCTCATCGTTAAACTTACCCGCTTCCTGCCCTGCCGCGGTACGCATTTGTGATTGCAGTGC
>CAYOGN010000105.1:0-4054 GCA_964403545.1 uncultured Gammaproteobacteria bacterium | reverse complement strand
GGCACACCCAGGTAGTGGAATTCCAGCATTGCCCTCACGTGTATCACCATCGACTCACGAGCCGCTTCTATCAAACGCTCAGGTTCAGACACACGACTTGCGGCGGCCTGCTCCATGGTCCAACCCACAGGTAAATAGCCATTCAACGGGTCATGAGCAGAGGTCTGGTCAGTAACCGCATCGGGTCGTATGCCTCGTTTCAACATTTCTGGCAGAATCTCGGCGGCATTGCCCAGCAGACCCACAGAAATCGCCTGCTTCGCAGCAACCGCTTCATCAATCGTTACCATTGCTTCATCCAGGCTGGCTGCCTTACGATCCAGATAGCCAGATTCGATACGCTTGTCGATCCTGGTAATATCACATTCGATTACCAACATGGAGGCACCGGCCATGGTGCAGGCCAGTGGTTGAGCACCGCCCATCCCACCCAGGCCAGCTGTGAGGATCCATTTGCCTGCAAGATTACCACCATAGTGCTGATTGCCCATCTCGACAAAAGATTCGTAAGTGCCTTGCACAATGCCCTGGCTACCGATGTAAATCCAGGAGCCGGCCGTCATTTGGCCAAACATCATCAAGCCTTTTTTATCAAGCTCGTTGAAATGTTCCCAGTTGGCCCAGTGGGGGACCAAATTAGAATTGGCTATTAAAACCCGCGGTGCATCAGTGTGGGTTCTGAAAACCCCTACGGGTTTGCCCGATTGCACCAACAGAGTTTCATCATCCTCCAGATCTCTCAGGGTCTTGATGATGGTGTCGTAACAGTTCCAGTCGCGGGCCGCACGGCCTATGCCCCCATAGACCACCAGGGATTGAGGGTGTTCGGCCACCTCAGGATCCAGATTGTTCATCAACATCCGCAACGGCGCCTCGGTAAGCCAACTTTTCGCACTGATTTCAGTCCCGTGGGGCGCACGGATAACACGCGCAGGGTCAAGGCGCTTAGTGTGCATTGGTTTTACCTCGGGAAACGGGTTTGCGATCGGGTACAAAACGACCCCCCATGCGATAGCGGTTGCCTGGGTGGATCAATCGCGCTGAGCTGACAAGAGGACCTGACCATGTACGGCGATGAATTAACAAACACGGTTGATCGGCGCCAATTGATAGAAGTTGCTGGGTCAAAGCATCCGGCAGGATCGCTTCTATGATTTGCTCCACTTCGGTGAGCGGCGCGGTCTCTGTCAAAAATACATTAGGCGTGATACGGCAAAAATCCTGGTTGATATAGTCTAGCACCAGGGCGGGATTAACATAACGATCTTCCAACTGCACCGGAATTTCATTTTCGCAGTGCACGAGCAAAGAGTGATAGATGTGTGTCTCTATGGGAATTTGCAATTCCAGCGCAACCTCCTGACTCGCTGGTTCCTCGATCAGCGAATGAACAACGGCACTGTAATGGTGACCGCGACCCTCAATCTCTTCAGCTATATTTTTTATTTCAAACAAAGGTGCCTGAGGGACATGTTCTGCTACAAAAGTGCCGACGCCGGTGATGCGCTTCAGTATTCCGGCGTCAGTCAGCTCCCACATAGCCCGATTGGCAGTCATCCGGCTGACACCAAATTGCGCTGCCAATTCATTATCTGAGGAGATGCGGTAGCCAGTAGTCCACTCCCCGTTATCGATATGTTCACTAATGTATTGCTTAATTTTTTGATATTGTGGACGCATAGAACACCCTCCGAATTACTCACCGTACTGTACTCGTATATACACGTATAGTATAGTAAATTAAAATATGAATACGCAACTCTTGCAGCCAAGACGTTATTCAGTTCCCCCAAGTCGATACAGTATCGGGAATCAGGCGAAGATGACATTGATAATAGGTTACTCTCAGCACAAACAAGCCCTCCCTCTCGTTTCCTGAATCTGTCCTATGCAGTGTCCACCATTCATACTTTATTTTATATCAAGTCGATAAATATCTCGGTCGAACACATGCTTGTATTATCTAGTATGTATAGCCTAGTATATATAGGTATATAATAATAAATTTTGAACAGTCCGTACTGAACGTGAAACTGTTAATAAATAGGAAAGGTATTAATAAATTTAGCAATATGCGAACTTCAATAATCTTTTTTCACAGCATTTGTCGTGCTTCTATGCTTACATTGTTGTTACTGTGCCTTTCCCCTGTTACCAGTATTGATTGTTATGCCACTAATGCGGGGCAACTCGATCCCACGCTGTTGTTACAGTTGCGAAATATTTCGGAACCAGAGTATTCAAAAGAGCGCAACGCACTTTTGTTTGTTGTATCGGAGCCGGCTGAGCTTCCAGGAGGACTGCAAAGTATTTGGATGCTGGACCTGAATACCGACGAAGCACGCAAACTTACCGTTAAAGGTAAAGTCAATGGGCACCCACGCTGGTGTCCTGAAAGCAGTTGTTTAACTTTTATTTCAGACAGAGACGGTAAAAGGGCGATTTATCGTTTATCCATGGCAGGCGGTGAAGCAGAAAAAGTAACCACCAGTAAAACAGACATATTGACCTACGCCTGGTCACCGAGCAATGACGCGCTTGCCTATGTTGCCGATGCTGGCACCGACCAACAGCCTGACCCCACTGGTATTGATAAAGAATCGTTGAATAGTACAACCGATGAGATGATTACTGTGGTCAAGCCGGCTCAACAGAATCTATGGCTATTGGATGTGGCGAGTGGTGAGGTAGAGCAGTTGACAAAAGGTTACTGGCGGATCTCATCGTTTGAGTGGACACCTGACGGCAAATCGATAGTACTGTCTGCCAACGCAGACGCAGTTAATGAAGTGGAACACGATCGCCTGTTTACCCTGGGTCTGGTTGACGGTGAGGTGCACGAACTTTGGCGGCCGAATCTGGAAATCGATCATTTTAAAGTATCACCAGGTGGGGATTTTGTATCGGCCATAGTTGCTCGTGAGCAGGGCCCTGAACCTTTCGATCTGGTAGTTATTCGTGCCTCTGATGGTCATCTGAGCAACTTGACCGAATCTGTCATTGACCGCAAAATTATGACGTACGAATGGCAGGACAAAGATACGATGCTAGCTGTCATCGCTGACGGATTTCAGTCGGTGCTTTATCAAGTGTCACTTGATAAGACGGTACGGCGTATTGCCGACCCCCCTGTTTCACCAGGGAATGAAATTGTAGTCAGTAACGACTTTTTCGCATTTGCGGGTGGGACATTCGCCAGGCCTTCTGAGCTATGGATTTCGTCGACAACTGGTCAGTATCGACAGGCGACGACATTAAATGCTGATCTGGAAATCCTGAAATCGCTACCAGCGGCAAAGATCATTCAGTATAAAAGTTTTGATGGGGTTACCATCGAAGCGGCGCTTTATCTTCCCGGCGGGAATGAAAACAATTCGCCTTTCCCACTTGTAATGCACATTCATGGTGGTCCAAGTGCACGATGGAGCAATAAGTTTCGCCCGTCCTGGGCAGTGCTGCTGGCGAGTCGTGGAATCGCCGTTCTTGAACCGAATATCCGGGGTTCGACAGGCGGCAGCTATGATTTTTTGGTCATGAATCGAAATGATCTGGGCGGTGCTGATTTCCTGGATATCATGGCGGGAGTGGACCATCTGATCGCTGAAGGACTTGCTGACCCCAATCGGTTGGGAATAGCCGGATGGTCTTACGGTGGCTATATGGCTGCATGGGCAGTGACACAAACTGATCGCTTCAAAGCCGCGGTATCGGGTGCCCCTGTAACCAACTGGATCAGTGAATATGGTACAGAATCACCACCAGTAAACCGCTATGACCGGGCATTGCTTGGCGACTTGTATGACAATATTGATCTTTTTACCAGGATTTCACCAATAACACATGTACGAAATGCGACAACACCTACGCAACTACTTTGTGCAGATAAGGACAAAATCGACCCGGTCGGCCAATGTTGGGAGTTTTACAGAGGATTGAAACAAAATGATGTCACATCGGAACTCATTATTTATAAAGGGGTGGGACATTCCCGTTTTACCTGGTCCAAAGCGCAACAAGTTGATTCCATGCAAAGAATGCTGAACTGGTTGCAAGG
>CAYOGN010000104.1:0-10206 GCA_964403545.1 uncultured Gammaproteobacteria bacterium | reverse complement strand
GCGCGATTCGAGGATAAATCCCCACAGGAACAGTCCGAACGGGACTACCTGGCGCTCATTGAGATCGACCCGGACACCGGCGACCTCAAGTCCCAGGGAGAGCCGCTCGATCTTCGGGTGATCATGCAGGGAAACCCGGTACTCCAGTCGTTCACACAATCACACATCAAGCCAGGCTTGACCAGGGTCAGAAATGTGCCCAGCAAGGAGAACGGCATTGACATCGAAGGCCTGGCCTCGGACGGCGAGCAGCTCTACCTCGGATTTCGCGGCCCCGTGCTGCGCCATGGCTTCACCCCCGTTCTGAAGGTTCTCCTGGAGCGAGGCGATGACGGTAAATTGCAGCCAGGCAAAACGGAGTTAATCTATGTCTCGCTCGACGGGCGCGGGATTCGGGACATTGCGCGGGTCTCGGACGGCTTCCTGATCATTGCGGGGGCCGTGGGCGACGCCCCCTTGCCATTCAAGCTCTACCATTGGGACGGCAACGACTGTCTGCCGGGCCAACGCGAAGAAGGTGCCCCGGAGCGAGGCAAGGTCGTCTCGCTGGGCATCGTTCCCACGCTTCCCAGGCACAAGGCAGAGGCGCTGTGGGTGGTGAAGGAGAACACTGCTCCGAAGTCCTATGGGATGGTCATCGGCTACGACGGGCCCAAAGGGGGAAACCTGACTCGCTTTCGTGCCCGGATGACTCATCGATAGGGCGTTTAATCTTTGCGGCTCAATAAGTTTTCCTCCAAGCCTGTTCACACCGCCTTCAGCCTTTATCTTTGTTGCCCAATAAGGTTTTTTCCGCATTTTCATGCAACTCCCAGCCCAACTCCTTCAATAATGCGGCAGATTTCTCACTGGCTTTACCGGTTAGCCACAGCACTGGTGGTTGTGTGCTTGCTTCTGATTCCTGTTTGATGGTATCGGCTGCCTTGTGAACGCCTTTGGTCCAGGTCAGGTAGTCTATCGGTGCCACAACCAGGTTTCTGCCATCCTTCGTTCGTGCGTATACCATGCTACCCAGTGACAGGAAGTCGGTAACAGGCGTGATATTTTGATGGTAGTTGGCATACATCTGCATTTGGCGCTGACGCAGGATGGTATTTTCCACGTCGCTGCTGACAGAGGCAATTCCAACGATATTTTCAAGGCCTTTGACGGAGCCCATTGCAGCCAGCGCCTGGACGTATAATGTCTGGCTGGTTGGGGTGAAGTAGGCATTTTGCATAAACAAATCGATGACGGTTTGGTTGATGCCGAGGTCGTTCAGGGATTTGATGTTAATTTCGCGCAGCTCCAGCGGTGATTTCAGTACCAGGACCTCATTCAGAAGATCGGTCGTATTGGATACCGTTGCAGCAAGACCAACCACTGGGATCAACGAAATCAGAAAGCTACTCGCCAGTTTGGCCGAATGCCCGGTCCAGGTGAGTTTGTCCAGCGCCTCCTGCATCAGGGGATTGGTCGTATAGGGGTCAACTTTCAGTTCAGCCGCGTATTTTCGTTTCTTGCCCGAAAACCCGACCAGGGATTCCCACGTACTGTCTTCCTGAACAGATTTCGCGCTATCGTCGTTCAATGCGCGCTTGCCGAGGCTGAACAGTTTTTTCGCGCCTTCTACCGCCCCATCGAGGATTTTTTCCGGATCGCTCAACAGATTTTTTGCATTTTCATAACTACCCGTTCCTTGCTCTTTTGCCGCCTCGGTTACTTCGTCGTTAGCGAGCATTTCCTCGATCGTCGCCATCACAGCAACTTCGTGCAGTCCAAGGCGGAGTTGGGCATCTGATTTCGCGTTGAACGATCCCCATTTTGTCTCAATGGTGTAATTGTTCATAAAGCCCTCATTGGTGACTTTTTCATTGACCTTGAAATTTTCTCCTTTCAACATCGACTCGCTCAGTAACTCTGCAGCGTTGAATACAGGCGGCTGTTCATATTCAGCGGCTAGTCCAGCCCGGGAAAACAGTATAAAAGCGACGAGAAGGGTGAATACCTGAACCGGAGTTCGTGCGTGTTGGTTAGTCATATTTTTCTGATGTGCTCTGAAAAGGGAATTGAGTGGCGATACTGAAGTACTACGGAGTATGTATCAATAACCATCTTGTGATACAAGCAAGGCGAGAAATTAATGCTTGAAAATGTGCAAAGAACCGGACCATGGTTACTGGCATCACCTGATGATCGATCGCTTAATTTTGGTTTGTCGTGGTGACGAAGTTTTCTGTTCAGCTATATTTCAGCAACGGTTCAGATAGATCTGGTACCGTTATCCGTAGCAAATTTCGAACTTTCATTCAGGCTTCCATTGACGGAGAGATATTATGAAAACATACGCACTCGCTACCGCTATCGCTGTTTCCGTGTTGGCTGCAATTTCGATTCCGGCATATGCCGGTAAGGCTCATACCAGCATACATCTTGGTTTTGGCAACCTGAACTCACATTTCTCCCATGGCTATGGTGGTTATTATGGCAATCCGACCAATTACAACCATGGCTACCGTTACCGGCCTCGCGGATATGGTTATTCCACCCACTATTCGGGAAATCGGCATTATTATAAACTTGGCCCTGGTTACAGAAACCAGGGCCACCGAACTCGAGGCCAGGGTTATGGTAATTATGGTCACTACAACAACGGGTACGGATATTATGATGGGTACCAACACGGGTACCGTAATAACGGCTACAGAAAAGGTTACTATAACAATTACAAGTATCTGGATCATGGTCAGAGCGGACACACTGGAGCTTCGGTAAACCTGCACAGTTATCGTAAATAAGGGTTTACAATCGCTGCTTAATGGCGAATCCTACATTCTTCTGGCACGATTACGAAACTTTTGGGGTAAATCCCGCGCGCACGCGCCCGGCACAGTTTGCCGGTGTTCGTACCGATCTGGCATTGAACCCGGTCGCAGACCCGGTCGTTATCTACTGTAAACCGGTGCGCGATATTCTGCCGGCTCCTGAAGCCTGCCTGATTACCGGTATTACGCCTCAGATCGCAGCCGAAAAAGGCATTGCCGAGCATGAATTTATCGGGCAGATTAATGACCAGCTTTCACACCCTGGTACTTGCGGAGCAGGGTTCAATTCGATCAGGTTTGACGACGAAGTTACCCGCTATACCCTGTACCGGAACTTTCTCGATCCCTATGCCCGCGAATGGCAGAACCAGTGCTCGCGGTGGGATATTATTGATCTTGCCAGGATGACCTACGCACTTCGACCTCAGGGCATCAACTGGCCGCAAAATGAACAGGGCGACCCGAGTTTCAAACTGGAACACCTGGCGGCGGCAAACCAGATTCAACATGATGCTGCCCATGACGCCCTGTCTGATGTAGTTGCCACCATTGGGTTGGCAAAGCTGATTCGGTCGCAGCAGCCAAAATTATACCAATGGCTGTATGAACTGCGTAAAAAGGACAAAGTGGCGGCCCAGGTAGATGTGCGTGGCGCCAGGCCATTTGTCCACAGTAGTCGAATGTACCCAGCTTCCCGGGGGTGCACGTCGGTGGTGCTGCCGCTGGGGTTTGAATCGAAAAATAAATCGAGTCTGCTGGTTTACGACCTGGCGCAGGACCCGGATCAGTTCCTTGAAATGGATCAGGACAGCCTGCTTCTCAGATTATTCACCCCCAGGGAAGAATTGCCAGATGGCGCAGAACGCCTGCCGGTTAAATCATTAAAAATCAATAAGTGTCCGGCCATTGCGCCGATGAATACCCTGACAGAGCCCATTGCCGCCAGGATTCAACTTGATCTGGATCGGTGCCTGGCCAACCGCAGTAAAATTATCGCAAATCCGGATTTCGTCACCCGGATCATGGCGCTATTTGCGGCCCGGAGTTTCGAAGATATTGCCGATGTTGATCTCGCACTATATCAGGGGTTTATTGACGGACAGGACAAAAAACTGATGCAGCAGATTCGCGAGTCTACGCCAGCGGAACTGGCCTCTGGCACCCAAACCTTCAATGATAAACGGTTGCCGGAGTTGTTATTCCGATACCGCGCGAGAAACTGGCCCGAAAGTCTCCACCCTGATGAAACCGAGCGTTGGCAGGAACACTGTGAGGAACGCCTTCAGGATCCTGAAAGTGGACTGGAGCAGTATTTTTCCCGCATTACTGAATTGCGGGCGGAAAAACCATCCCTTCGCAATATTCAAATTTTGGATGCGCTGGAACAATGGGGCGATGTGGTATTGTAAGATCGTTCCCCCCGCTGTATTCAGCACTACAGATTATTGGTTTAACCGGCTATTATTAACCGGCTATTATTAACCTGCAGTAGACTCTTTTACAGCCAACCCAGTGTGAACGCCGACAATCAAATCCCATGAAAGAATCCATACAATTAACTGCTGTGCTCGTTCGCGAGCGACTGGCAGAATTATTTGAAGTCCTGCCGGATATAGGAGCGAATATCAGCGCGGTCATCGTCCATAGCAGTCCCACCGGATCAGCGAGTTGGCATGTAATCCAGATATTCATTGGCTTGATCTTCACTGCAATGGGATATCTGGTAAAACAATACGTTGAATCGTGGGGCAGACGGCAATTTGAATACCTGTTTAATCCCGTTCCGGCAGATCGGGCTGAGAAGATATCTTACCTGTTGACGCGATTTTTGTTGCAGGCTCTTGCTATCGTGATCATGTTCGCTGTGGCAGCGTTGCTGGCGATTATTTTTCAACAGGGGGCGGCCCAGCGTGCTGATTTTTTGCTGCCGATTAATACTGTAGTGTTGACATTGCTGGTCAGTTTAATCTTTCGCACCCTGTTGGCCTCTGATGTTCCCAGTCATCGGCTCCTGGTGATCGATGATGCGGGTGCGAAAAGGGTATATGGAGGTTTGACAGCGATATTCGCTATTGGATTCTTTATCTTCGAGATGATCATCTGGTTTACAGCGCTGGGTTTGGACAGCGATACAGGTAGGCTATTTCAGATTTACGGAATATTGCTGGCGGTCGTTCTCCTGAGTGGTGTTGCGATCAAATTCAGACGTGAAATTGGTTCGATGATCTGTGGTGGTGATGCCGGAGATTCAAAAAGCGTACGATTTTTCACCAATACCTGGTACATCATTGCCATCCTGTATTTTTTCTCTGCCTGGGCGATCAGTTCGATCCGCCATATTCTTGAGTTGTCATCCGCCAACGGACTCGTCGCAGCGCCCATTGTTGCTCTACTGATTGCACTTCTGACCTACGCTGTGTTGTTGTTGATCATCGATTTCCTGGTTCAGAGGGGAAAGGCTCGGGACAGTGAGGCTGGTTTGAAGGAAAACCCTGATTCTGCGCGCAGCCGTGAGTTCGCGCAGGCAGATGAGGAAGAGCCCCTGGCCGGTATCGATGAAATAGCCGATCCAAAACAAATTTCCGGGCAACAGGGAACCATTGAGTCAGACGAGTTATCCGAGTCAACAACATCACTAGATGATGATCCGTCAAGTAGTGGATTGGTCCAGATTGCAGAGCGTGGTGCTGCGGTACTCGCGTGGGCCTGCGGGCTTTTCTTTCTCCTTTGGCGGTGGGGTATCAATCTCTCGGCAGATGGTTTTCTGGTCAATACCCTGGATATCCTGCTGGTGCTCTTCGCCGGATGGTTCACCTACAAGGCAATTGGCATTATGGTGAGCCAAAAAATTGCAAGCGAAGGCGGCGTTGTCGCCGCTCAACCGGGCGAAGAAGGCGGCGGATCAGGGGGTGTCTCCCGCATCGCGATGCTGTTAGCCCTGTTCCGTAAAACATTGCTGGTCACACTAACGATCATCGTTGGACTGATTGTGCTCTCCGAACTTGGAGTAGATATAGGGCCCTTGTTCGCTGGTGCCGGGGTAGTGGGTCTTGCGGTGGGATTCGGCGCCCAGTCATTGGTCAAAGATATTTTTTCCGGGGCCTTTTTTTTGATGGACGATGCTTTTCGGTTTGGCGAATATATCTACGTCTGTAGCGTCAAGGGCACGGTGGAGAAGATCTCCATTCGCTCCATGCAACTGCGCCATCATTTGGGACCATTGCATACTATTCCGTTTGGCGAAATCACTCATCTTACCAACTTTGCCCGCGACTGGGTGATGATGAAACTGAAACTGCGGGTCACCTACGATACGGATATCGAAAAGGTTCGTAAACTGGTGAAAAAGCTGGGCCAGGAATTACTCGAGCACCCGGAAATCGGCCATACATTTCTCCAGCCGCTCAAATCCCAGGGGGTGTATTCCATGGAAGATGATAATGCCATTATCATTCGGGTAAAGTTTATGACCCGGCCAGGGGAGCAGTTCGTAACCCGGAAGGTGGTTTATCAGGAGATACAAAATCTGTTCGAGCGAGAAGGGATTCATTTCGCCACCAGGCGTGAAGTAGTCGTGCGCGTCGCTCATGACGAGGATCAGCCAGATCCAGCGGCGGAAGTCGTGGGTGCAGCTGCAGCAGAAGCGGCCAGGCAGGCTGCAGTGGAAGCAGATAAGCCGAAAAATGCATAGTAGTCTATCGAAATTGTCAAAGTGCTATACTTGAAGTATGTCAAAAATTTCCGAAAAATTTGATATTGACCTGGAAAGCCTCAGTTCGCGAGATAAAGCGGCTCTGGCACACTATTTGATCGAGGAATTGGATGGAAAAGCCGATAAGGATGTCGAGGAGATATGGAGAAAAGAAGCAGAATCGCGCTATCAAGCTTATAAGAATAATGAACTTTCTTCAGTATCTGGAAACGAAGCAATGTTGAAAGCCAGGGATAGTCTGAAATAGTGGACTATCGGTTTTTGCTTCCAGCTGAGGAAGAAATGACCTAATCTGCAGTATTCTACGAAAAAGAATCTAAAGGATTGGGCTCTGATTTTCTTGATGAAATAGAAAATACGATTACGATAATTTGTGAAAACCCTCGAATTCCTCAGAAAATTTATGGAGAAATAAGGCGGTTTGTATTCGCTAGATTCCCATACTCTTTGCTTTATGCAATCGAAGAAAAGGAAATTTTAATTGTAGCCATAGCACATAATCGTAGAGAGCCGGGATATTGGAAAAATAGATAATTAGAGAAAGGTTTGAGTGAGGTAAAAGGTTGCATGTGCAGTAACATCCTGCCCGGATCTTGAATTTTCTGGAAAAAACCTTAAACAAGCTGTTTGTCGTTAGATAACTCCAAAACCGTTGTGACTAATTCTGCAATAGAAGCATTTTCCCGGGCTCAAACTCAACTCAACCAGCTTGTTCTTGGGCAGCAGCACCTGACCGACAGGCTCTTGATTGCAGTACTGGCCGATGGCCACTTACTGGTTGAGGGCGCGCCGGGCCTCGCCAAAACCCGGGCGGTGAAATCCCTCGCCTCGGTCATTGACGCGGAATTTCATCGGGTCCAGTTCACCCCGGATTTGTTGCCCTCGGACCTGACCGGTACCGATATCTACCAGCCGCAAAATGGTGGGTTCAGTTTTCAGCGGGGGCCGTTATTTCATAATATTGTGCTGGCGGACGAGATCAATCGGGCGCCGGCCAAGGTTCAGTCTGCGCTGCTGGAGGCCATGGGAGAGCGGCAAATTACGGTCGGTAAAACCACCCATCCATTGCCTGATCTGTTTTTGGTGATGGCAACCCAGAATCCCATAGAACAAGAAGGCACCTACCCGCTGCCTGAAGCCCAGATGGATCGATTTTTACTCCATGTAAATGTTGGATATCCCGCCGCCAATATTGAGCAGATGGTGCTGGAACTGGCGCGAAATGAGGCCGTCCAGGCACTGGATCCTGCCTCGGATCGTATTCCCCCGACGGCAGCCATTGGGAAGCCTCTGGTGAAAATAGCGCGCCGGCAAGTCCTTCAATTACACCTCTCTGCGCCCATGGAACAATATATTGTTCAGCTGGTACTGGCGACCAGAGATCCATCGGAATACGATCCAAATCTGGTGGACTGGATCGAGTATGGCGCCAGTCCGAGAGGATCCATCAGCCTTGAGCGTTGCGCCAGGGCCCATGCCTGGTTGGCGGGACGCGATTATGTCTCGCCCGATGATGTTCAGAACGTACTTCACGACGTACTGCGCCACCGGATTATTCTTTCTTTCAGCGCCGAAGCGAAAGGACGCACAGCGGATGATTTTATCGATGCTATTCTGGACCTGGTGCCGGTACCGTAGTTCGCTACCGGTGCGCTAAATTGAGTTCCATGGAGCAACAGGTTGCGGCAGGTATTCGTGCCGATACGGCAAGTCTGATCGGGTTGGGTTCGCGCGCCAGACGAATATCCATTGACTTTCGTTCCGGTGCCAGATCCATTCTGGCCGGTGCTCATATTTCCAGGTTCAGGGGTCGTGGGATGGATTTCGCGGAGACCAGAGAATACCAGGCAGGTGATGACGTTCGTCATATCGACTGGCGCGTTACCGCCCGCACCGGCAATGTGCATACCAAACTGTTTGTCGAGGAGCGCGAACGTCCGGTATTTCTTATTGTGGATTTTAGTAGCTCAATGTTTTTTGGCACCCGGGGCGGATTTAAATCTGTTACTGCGGCCCGGGCCGCTGCATTTGTCGCCTGGTCAGTGGTTGCCAGTGGCGACCGGGTGGGCGGGGTAGTTGCCAGCTATCAGCAACTCATCGACCAGAAGCCGGGTTCCGGGCGACGCGGTGTACTTCGCTTGGTGAATGCGCTGGCAGAGGCAACCGATCCACCAGATCCGGGACATGCCGCAACACAATCCCATTCACTGCTCAATCGCTCATTGAACCATGCTGTACGGGTGGTCCATCCAGGCAGCCTGGTGCTGGTGATGAGTGATTTCTATGGCCATGATCAGGAGACTCACCGGCTGATGTCCCGGCTTTCACGGCACAATGATCTGGTCGCCTGCCAGGTGCTTGATCCGCTCGAGCGGGACCTGCCGTTACCCGGTCAATACCTGATTAGTGATGGCAGAAATACCACGACCATGGCATTGGGCAATAAACATAACCAGGCAAGTTATCGCTCGTTGATGGACGCCCGACAACAACAGCTCCAGACATTTTTGATCGAGCTCGGAATTCCACTGGTGATGTTGCGCAACGGGGAGGATATTACGGCGGCACTGATCACCGCATTTGGTCAGGTCAGAAAAGCCGCTGGCAAGGGAACGCGCCGCTGAAGACCTGAACTGAGCATGACATGAATCAATCTGCTGACCCACTGGCTGCGCTCAAGGATATCCATCTGCCAGCAGAACCCTCGTGGTGGCCACCGGCCCCCGGCTGGTGGGGCGTTGGGTTATTGGTAATTGCCAGCATTTGGCTGGGGTTGAAACTTTGGCGCAGCTATCGGATCAAACGTGAACCGTCAAAAGCATTGATTGAGCAATTGAAAAAGATTGAGGTATCCGAAGATTCCATGGTCAATCATCAATCATTAATCACAATGTCTGCGTTAGCCAGGCAATACGCCATTACCCGCTTTGGTCGCAACAAAGTCGCTGCCTTAAGTGGAGAAAACTGGATTCACTTTCTCGATCAGAGCACCGAAAAACCGCTGTTTTCATCGGGTGCGGGCAGATTGCTGCTGGATGCGCCATACCGGCGACCGGGCGATGAAGATATCGCAGAATTAAAGGAAATTTTGCTCATCTGGGCGAAACAGACCGCGCGTAAATTTGCCAGTCAACCTGACATCAAAACCAGAGCGATCAGTCGAGATATAGGCGAACGAGATATAGACAAGGACAGGGTGACAATGGACGCCGCGCACCAAATCGCAGCTACCGAGCCCGTAACCAGTGTCGACACAAGTAATAACAATAGCACCAACATCAACTCCAACAGCGGAATCAGCACTAGCACTAGCGCGGGCAACAGCGCGAGCAATAGCACAGGCACAGGCACGGACACGGACACGGACACGGGCACTATCACCAACACCAACTCCAATTCCAATTCCAATTCTAATTCAAACTCTAATTCAAACTCTAATTCAAACTCTAATTCAAACTCCAACTCCAACTCCAGCTACAACTCCAGCACCAGCACCAGCACCAGCACAGGAACCGGTACCTGACGGCCATGTTTCAGTTTCTCTCTCCCTGGGTATTTTTTCTGCTGCCGTTACCGGCACTGGTTTATTTTCTGTTGCCCGAAGCAAATCATAGCGGGGCGGCACTACGGGTACCATTTTTCCATCAGGTCTCGGCGCTTAAAGGCGACATCCGGGGCGCGTACCGGGTC
>CAYOGN010000103.1:0-12636 GCA_964403545.1 uncultured Gammaproteobacteria bacterium | reverse complement strand
ACTTACTGTATATCCACGTTCTGAGACCAGCCGGAAGAGTGATCCTGGCCCAATCCCCTTTCTGGCTAACCAGTTCGAGTGGCGTCCCGGGGGGTAATTGACGAAATACGACTCCATTGGGTACATCAAAAATCGGGATCGCCTTGTCCACGGTTTTCCAGTATTCAAATTCCTCTGCTGCTGATTCCTGTTCTGGTGACTGGACTTTGTTGTCTGTCGCAGGTGACGCTATGCTTGTGACAACGGTGTTTTCCCTGTCGGATGGTTGCACAGGGACATCGGATGTGGTTCCAACAGGCGGTTCAGAGGCTTTGTTAACAGCAGCTTTTTCCAAAGTTGGACTACGGTTGATTTCCGCACTGATTATTTTAAGGATTCGTTTTGCTTCCGGGTGATTTTGCTCTGCTGCGAGGCTGATCCACCTCGCCGCCTCTGGCAGATTCAGCGCTCGCTCTTCGCCAATATAATAGGCCAGTCCAAGATTGAATTGGGCTCCACTGTCGCCCTGTTCAGCGGATTGTTCCCATAAAGTGAGTGCCTGGCTTTTGTCCTGCGCTACGCCGGATCCCTCCCAATACGCCACACCGAGATTAAACATGGCAGTAGCATGTCCCAGGCTGGCAGCCTTCCTGAACCAGGAAAATGCAGCAGCAGGGGATGAATCAGTGGCTTCCTGGCGCAGGTGCATTACGCCCAGCGCGTACTGGGCATTAATATTCCCGTTATCAGCCAACTCTGTCCAGATATTCTCGGCAACCGTGAAATTCTGGATCTGATAGGCACTGAATGCATCTTTGTATTGTGCTGACTGGGCATTGGCCGGATTCAATATGGCAAGGCAAACGAACGCCGCCAGCAGCAGCCTGGAAAGCAGGGAAGCTAAGAGATTGGGCTTTTTACGGATCAATTTAGTTTTAATAACGTGCATGATATACCTCATTGCCAGGCTGTGACATTCAGTTTGGGTAAGCGAGATACGAGCTTCAAAGACCAAACGCAGCTCCAAGCTCAACAAATCCGTCATAAATCAGCTTCAGGGCAACGTAAAAAATGATAGCCAGTCCGATATACCCGATCCAGCGATGCTGCTGTAGTATATTAGCAATCCAGTTTGCAAAAAACATCATAAACAGGATCGAAATGGCAAGCCCGATAACCAGCAATGTGCTGTGCCCATCGGCAATTCCTGCTACCGCCACCACATTATCCAGTGACATAGAAAGATCGGCAATGAGGATTTGAAAAACTGCCGAGAGTAGTGGCGGGTTCTGGTAGTCTTTTGCTTCCGTGCTATGAGTGCTTACCGGTTGCTTTGATACCTCGCGCAATTCCTGCCATAACTTCCAGCAAATCCACAGCAGTAGCAGTCCACCTAATAATGCCAGTCCCTTGATCGCAAGTAGCTGCACGGTAAGCAGGGCAAATACCACTCGTAACAAAATAGCCCCGCCAACCCCGTAGAGAATTACCTTACGGCGATAATCAGGCGAAAACTTGGCCGCAACCAATCCAATAACAATAGCATTGTCACCCGCCAATACCAGATCAACGAAAAGAATCTGGAGTAACTTTGATAGTTGGTCGAAAAATTCCATCGGATGCCTGATTTGTAATCGGCTCTTGTAACGGTTTCCTTCAATGAATTCAACCCTGCTGATCTATTCATGTGATAATTCGGGCTTCCAAATTTTCTGTGCCCCCCGGGATGTTTCGAAAAAACCTGTTCCTGCTGGCGTTGTGCCAGGGGTTGATGTTGTCAGGTACCTCCCTGATCATGACATCGTCGGCATTGGTCGGCGTCTTGCTGGCACCCGATTCGTCCTATGCCACGCTCCCTCTTGGAGTAACTTTTGTGTGCATGATGCTGACTACCATTCCGGCCTCCCTGTTGATGCAACGTTTTGGCAGACGCACAGGGTTTACGCTGGGAGGAACAGCTGGCCTGACTGCTGGTGTAGTCTGTGCAATCGCTATTCTTGAGGACTCATTTGTCTTCTTTTGTCTGGGTTCAGGTTGTTATGGTGTCGCCAGTGGTTTTGCCCAATTCTATCGATTTGCTGCCGCCGAGGTGGTCGATAAAAGTTACAAAAGCAGGGCTATTTCCTGGGTGTTGGCGGGAGGGCTGGTAGCTGCGTTTGTCGGCCCTAACGTTGCCCGGGTAACCCGGGATATTATTCCGGGAGCGCTGTTTTCTGCGTCCTATGCCTGCGTGGCACTTTTTTCATTGGGTGTGATCGTGACCCAGTTTTACCTCCGCATTCCGTTGCCCGCCCGGGAGGAATCTGCAGACCCGGTACGGTCACTGAATTCAATCCTGACGCAACCGGTATTTCTGGTTGCAGTATTGTGTGCAATGATCGCCTATAGCACCATGAATCTGCTGATGGTAGCAACCCCGCTGGCGATGCATGCGGGGGGAATGAATATTGCAGATACCGCGATGGTAATTCAATGGCATATTGTGGGAATGTTTGCCCCATCTTTTTTTACCGGTAATTTGATTTACCGTTTTGGCGTTCTTCAGATCATGTTTGTCGGCGTGATACTGTTGTTGGCTTGCACTCTGGTCACTCTGTTTGGGCAGGCCCATGTACATTTCTTTGTTGCATTGGCGTTGTTGGGCCTCGGCTGGAATTTTCTGTTTGTTGGTGGTACCATTTTGCTGACCGAGGCGTATCGACCCGGAGAAAGGGGAGTGGTCCAGGGCATTAACGATTTAATGGTATTTTCAGCGACTGCTTTTACCGCCATGACATCCGGGTATTTCTATCACACCTTCGGTTGGGTAAAACTCAACCACTTCACCATCCCGGTGATTTGTTTTGCCGGAATAATCGTGGTCTTGCTGGCCATCAGCAGACGATCCAGATATCCGGAGAAAGTGACAATCAGGTGAAAAGCAGGCATTCTCAATGAGCACGCTCCCTAACTGATCACGACCAATCTGGTAGACGAACCCCGGTCGTGCCAGGTACGTCGTTGTGTATCGAAAAGTGACCAAATAAACCCTAGTCCGAATACAAACCAGGAGACCAATGCGAGGCAGTATCTTATCCACGCCTGTGACCAGCCCGGGAGTTTGCCAGGTTCTGTAATTGAATCGGCAGAGACAAGCTTTATTTTCCAGGCGCGCATTCCAATGGTCTGTCCCCCATGGGTCCAGAACCAGCCAAAGAACATGAAAGTAACAACAACCAGGTAACTGAGCCGGATTCCTCTACTTAAAATTTCAGGCCAAAGATCATCGGGCAAAAGAGGTACTGGTTGCCAGGCGATAAAAACTACGCAGGCCAGCACCATGGTGTCGTAAAATATGGCCAGTAGCCGACGCCACAATGGGGCCGGGTGGAATACAGTCTCAGTTGGCTTTCCTTGTTCTATCTGAAAATTCATATATTGACCTAAGTTGTTGTTTTGTAGTTGAAACAGTTAAAGTTATTCACATTCGTTCAGGTTAGTTACAAGTGAGGAATTTTTAGCCAGTATTTTCTTGTTACATTAATTTAATGTTACAAGCATATGTTTTTAAATAGAAATATAAAAAATTTCTGCTTAGTGACAAAAAAATTCTGGAAGTCCTGCCGAGCAGATTATGTTCCACCCCATAGTTATCCACAATGTTATCCACAGGCATGTTATCTACAGCCAAAGTGATTTTTCATGTTCGACGATGCCGGAGTAGTATCTCCACCGTACTTTACCGCCAGGAGTAGTGCTCTATCAACGTCAGAATCAAGCAAATCAGACGGACTTCCATCTACAGCAAATCACAACAGTTGATTAAAATACCGCTATAAATTAAGTAACCTTAGGGATGATTTTTTCTGACCAGTCGCCGGTGACATTCAACGATCTATTGCCTGATCAGGTAGACGTAGTTGTGATTGGTGGAGGAATTATAGGCCTGTCTATCGCATGGTTTCTCGCTCGGGCCGGGGTCAGTACGTTGGTCTGCGAAAAAGGCAGAGTGGCAGGAGAGCAGTCCAGTCGCAATTGGAGCTGGGTACGCCAACAGGGACCAGCTATATAGATGGTATGGTGATCAAGCACTAAATGGATTATGACTTCATCATCGTTGGCGGTGGATTGGTCGGTTCCAGTATCGCCTATGGGTTGAGCAAACACTCCGCCAGGATTGCGATACTGGATGAGGGTGATCGAGCATTTCGTGCGTCAAGAGGCAACTTTGGGCTGGTCTGGGTGCAGGGTAAGGGCTGGGACTACCCCGCATATGCGAAATGGTCTGTGATTGCAGCCAATCTCTGGCCGGCGTTCTATCGCGAACTGAAACAGTTAACCGGAATCGATGTTCAGTATCAACGTCGTGGAGGGTTTGAGTTCTGCCTCTCTGAACAGGAATGGAATGCCCTCGATGGAATTGTTAAAAATGCTCGAAGACATGCCGGGAGTGAATCTGATTGTCAGATGCTTGAACACGCTGAAGTCAAAAAGTATATTCCGCAGATTTCGACCAGCGTCCTTGGCGCAAGTTATTCATCACAGGACGGTCATGTCAATCCTCTGTACCTGTTGCGCGCCTTGCATCAGGTTATGGACAGTGCTGGGGCGGCTTATATGCCCAATCATCACGTCGATCGAATTGAACAAATTGATGGCGAGTTCGTGGTTCATGTAAACAAAACCAGAATATGTGGCAACAAGATTGTATTGTGCGCCGGGCTGGACAACACTCGCCTTGGAAGGATGTTAAATATTCATCTACCGGTGAAACCTGTTCGAGGGCAACTATTGATTACAGAACGCGTACAGCCGTTCCTTGAGTATCCGACCCTGCAGGTTCGCCAAACCGCTGAAGGCGGATTACAAATTGGTGATTCCTCAGAGGAGGCGGGTCTGAATGACCAGACCTCGGGAGAAGTGATATCCATGCTTGCTACCCGTGCTGTCAGAATCTTTCCGATGTTGCAACATGTGCGACTTCTACGGGCCTGGTCTGCATTGAGAATAATAAGCCCCGATGGGAAACCCGTTTATCAACAATCAACTGATTATCCTGGTGCCTATGGTATTACCTGTCATAGCGGTGTAACGCTGGCAGCTATTCATGGAGGTCCACTTTCTGAGTGGATCAGCGGGGTCAATGTACATCCCCTGATTTCGGCATTCACCGGGGACAGATTTCATGTTTAGATCGATCACCGGGCAGACTGAAGGTAGCATTACGGTTACTTTCAATGGGCAATTGATTTCGGTGCCGAAAAACTTCAGTGTTGCGGCAACGTTGTTAACGGTTACAGATACGGTTCGCTCAACCCCGGTCAGTGGTGCGCCAAGAGGGCCCTACTGCATGATGGGGGTATGTTTTGATTGTCTGGTAACTATCGACGGCAGGCCAAACCAGCAGGGGTGTATGATTTTGGTTCGCGACGGTATGCAGATTGAAACACAGGACGATAAGGTTCGACTAAAGAAGTCATTGATTAAGTTTGACCCGTGAAAGAGCACTATGCATTAGTCATAGTGGGCGCTGGTCCGGCAGGGATGGCTGCGGCAATACAGGCGGCTGAATTCGGCCTTGAAGTTGCGCTACTGGATGAGCAACCCGTGGCTGGCGGCCAGATATATCGGAATGTAGATGATTCTTCACAATCCGACCGAAAATTTCTGGGCCAGGATTATTTACGTGGCCGCTCACTGGTTCAGCAATTTACCAATTCAAATGTAGATTATTTCTCTGCTGCGTCGGTTTGGAATCTTAATCACGAGCGCGAAGTTTCAGTCCTGATAAATGATAAAAATTATTGCTTCAGTGCAGATCAGGTTATTATTTGTACTGGTGCCCAGGAGCGGCCAATGCCAGTTCGTGGCTGGGAGCTTCCAGGGGTAATGACTGCCGGCGCTGGCCAGATACTGCTGAAATCAGGTGGTATGGTGCCTACTGGAGAAGTGGTCCTGGCAGGGTCGGGTCCGTTACTATTACTGCTCGGCTGGCAGTATATCGGTGCCGGTGTTGTGATCAAGGCGATTCTTGATACTGCACCAAAACACAATATCAAGCAGGCTATGGTTAAATTTCCGCAGGCACTTCGTACCCCGAAGATTTTGCAGAAGGGTCTGTCCTTGAAGATGGCAATTAAACGTGCCGGTGTCCCATATTACAAAATTATACAAAATATCAGTGCACATGGTGGCGATAGACTGGGTGAGGTCAGGTTCAAAAGCCGGGGAGTTGTACGGAAAATAAGCACATCAACACTGCTCCTGCACAACGGCATAATTCCTCAACTCCACCTTGCGATGGTAGCGGGATGTGAAGTTAAATGGAATGAGATGCAGGTTTGCTGGCAGGTCACTACGGATCAATGGGGGCAAACCAGCATCCAGGGAATATTTGCGGCAGGAGATAGTCAGGCCATCATGGGTGCCGGTGCATCCCGGTTGCAGGGCCAACTTTGTGCGCTTAAAGCCCTGGGTCAATCAGGAAAGATTGACCAGGCAGCCCTGGACCGACTTTCGCTTCCGGTGAGAAAGAGTCTCAGGCGAGAAATGGCTATCAGGCCGTTTCTTGATACGCTCTATCGCCCCGCTCCATGGCTGATTTTGCCTCCTGATGACGTCATCGTGTGTCGCTGTGAGGAAGTCTGCGCAGGAGAGATAAGAAAACTGGCCGATCTCGGTTGTCAGGGTCCCAACCAGGCTAAAGCCTTTAGTCGATGCGGTATGGGGCCCTGTCAGGGTAGGCAATGCAGTGATACAGTTTCCGCCATCATCGCCGCAAAACAAGGCCGGTCAATGGATGAGGTTGGTTATTTTCGTATTCGGCCACCAATAAAACCTGTTACTCTGGGGCAATTGTAAGGCTTTGCAATTGCAGTTCGGAGGAATAATTCCATACCCATCATTTGCTGCATTCAAAATAACGCTAATAATGCAAACTTTTGGTCTTTACATATTGTCTACCCGGATATGATCGGATTCTCGATAAAGAAACTGTTGGTCGGAACAGGGTTCACCGGATTGATATTGATGTTTCCGTGGTGTTCAGCAAATGCAGATCTTTTGTCTCAGCTGCAACAAAACTACATTGCGTTCGAACAAGCCAGAACCAGCGGAGAGAATGCGTTGCCATTCAGTATGGAGTCGGTCAATAATTCGAGTAATTCCAGTGCCAGGATACGATATTTTCTTGATATGGTACCCCTCGATGAATTTGCCAGACGTTTGCGGCAACCTGTTGAATGGTGCAAGTTTATTCCCCTGCATCTCAATATCAAGGCGTGCGCCTATCTGGAGCAGGAGAACCAGACATTACTCCAGTTTTATGCCGGGATAAAAGGTTATTTAACGCCGGACAATGCCCACTTGTTACAGTTGGCTTTTACCGCAAAATACACTGAAGGTGTTTTTATCGCTAACCTGTTCGCTGCCGATGGTCCATTAGACAGCGCAAATATAAATTTTGATATTCGTGCGATCGCAATCGATAATATTGATCGACAGGGGACCTATCTGGAATTTGATCTGTCCAGCATCCCCGGCCTTGCTGCTGGCCTGATGCGGGTTTATCTTGCAACTATAGCGCGAAAAAAAATAGGGTTTTCGGTAGAAAAAATTTCCTGGAGTGGAAAGCCACAATATGTGAGTGGGTCGAGGGGTGCCCTGGAACGCAATCTGGTTCGCTATTTACTGGCTATCGAGACCTACTTTGCGACTCTGGAATTGCCAGTGGAAGCTCAGTATCGTAAGCGGTTGGAGCGCTGGTTTGATGCCACAGAACGATATCCGGAACAACTCCACGAACTGGATCGGATGGAGTATATTGACAACAAGTTCAGAGAAAAAGAAAATCAGGACATACTCCAGCAAGCAATCGAGGATAACGTGGACCCGGTGTACAAACCAATCGACCGCAACAGATAATCACAGAGTTCTCGGTTAACCGCTTGTCTATACAACCAGGTTATTGAAAACATGAAATAACTGACGACTAATTTCATTTTCCCAATGAGTGCACAATGCTGCACTACAAACGCACTCTTCACGATGCTCAACGGATGATTCCAGGATAATGTTTGTAGCGACGCGGGGTGATTTGCACAATGGCCCTATTCCCCAAGAGGGGTAGCGAGTTCATACAGACAATCACCGCGTTCAACTCTGGCCGGAACCCGTTTACAAACAACCCTGGCGGTGGCTTCAACCCTGACTTCATGGGGTGGTTCCCATGGTGTTTCCGGATGATGAATCAGCCCCACAACCTGCCCGGTCGTCACTTGCTCCTTTATCTCCACCAGGGGTTCAAACACACCTTCACTGCGGGCGTAAATATAGTAGTCCTGAGAAGGGTTCTCAAAAAATTCTGTTTTCCCTTTCGCCACATCGGGCGGTGTAATGATTTCGAGGTAGCCAAGAAATCTTTCTATACTGGATTCCAGCAAATTTACCGCATCGTGATTGACACTGCCGCCACCGGCCATTTCTGCGGTCATTGCAATAACATTTTGCCTCAGCGCAGCTGAAGAAGCGTAGCCTGCTTCAGCCTGTTCCGGGTACAGAATGGTAACCGGAAAATTCAATGCCTCAAGTAGTTCAATATTCTTTTGCTGCCTCTCCGGGTCTTTACTTTTTGCCATCAGCATGGTGGGTCGATAAAGCAATGAACTGCCTCCAGAATGAATGTCAAGCAGATAGTGCGACCGACTGAGCAATACTGATTCTATATAGTGAGCAATCATCTCAGTGGGGCTACCGTTCGGATTCCCGGGGAAACTCCTGTTCAGATTACCCTGATCAAGCGGGGATGTTCGTAGTCCCGCCCGGGCCGCCGGGTAGTTCGCCATTGGCAGAATGATCAGCTGACCATTGAGTTGACTCGGCTCCAGCCGCTGCACCAGATTACACAGCGCTACCTGTCCTTCGTATTCATCCCCATGATTTCCTGCCATCAACAGAACCACAGGGCCCTGACCATTTTTAATTGAAACTATCGGTACAGGAATCCAGCCATATGCAGACCGGTGTACAGAGTGGGGGACACGCAGGAAGCCCTGGTGTTTGCCGGGTTGTTCGAAATCGACTTCGCTTAAAATGCGTGACATTTGCTGAAAACAGAGTTAGATAGCTGCCGGTTGTAGCTAATCTTGCAGCCAATAGCGTAGTATACTGTACTCGCAAGGTGCCAGTTAAATCCATCAAACCTTGTGTCGGAGTTTCTTCATGAATTTTTCCCTTTCCAGTCAGATGCGACCACTAGATCAATATCCTCAGTATTGGGCCGAATGTTTTGGTATCGCACCGTTTTTGCCGATGTCTCGTCATGAGATGGATTTGCTGGGTTGGGATAGTTGCGATGTAATTATTGTCACCGGTGATGCCTACGTTGATCATCCGAGTTTTGGTATGGCCATTGTCGGGCGCTTACTTGAAGCGCAGGGATTTCGCGTCGGAATTATTAGCCAGCCGGACTGGCAATCGGCTGATCCATTCAAAATCCTTGGCAAGCCAAATTTATTCTTTGGGATTACCGCAGGAAATATGGATTCAATGATCAATCGCTATACGGCAGATCGAAAAATTCGTTCTGATGACGCCTATACTCCCGATGATGTGGGTGGCAAAAGACCGGATCGTAGTGCCATGGTATATGCTCAACGTTGCCGTGAAGCTTTTGGCGATTCTCCTGTGGTGCTCGGTGGTATCGAAGCATCCTTACGGCGTATCGCCCACTATGATTACTGGCAGGACAAGGTCCGTCGTTCGATTCTGGTAGATGCAAAAGCGGATTTGCTGGTATATGGTAATGGAGAGCGGGCCATCACAGAAATTGCCCATCGCCTGGCTAGCGGCGAAACTATCGATAAAATCAGGGATGTTCGTGGTACCGCATTTGTAGTTCAGGACATTCCCCAGGGCTGGCAGGTAATTGATTCGACCAATATTGATAAACCGGGTCGCCTGGAAAAGCCGATAGATCCTTATGCAGAACCGGTTAACAAGCAGCCCCCCGGGAAACAATCAGGCGGGCAGTCCAGTGGCGTTCGAGTCGCATTTGATCCAAAGCAGGTGCGACTCCAGGAGCGACTAAGACAACGGCAAAATACAGTGATACGGTTGCCGTCATTTGATATTGTGAGTCGGGATCCGGTTTTGTACGCCCACGCCAGTCGAGTCTTGCACCTCGAGACCAATCCCGGCAATGCGAGGGCTCTGGTGCAGAATCAGGGGGGGCGAAAACTGTGGCTGAACCCGCCGCCGATTCCGCTGACCAGCGAAGAAATGGACTATGTTTTTGATCTCGAATATGCCCGCGTACCGCACCCTGTATATCAGGGTACCCGTATTCCGGCCTATGAGATGATTCGATTTTCAGTCAATATTATGCGCGGATGTTTTGGTGGCTGCACCTTCTGCTCTATAACAGAGCATGAAGGCAGAATTATTCAGAATCGCTCTGAAGATTCCATTATCAGAGAAATTGAGCGTATTCGTGACAAGACGCCCGGATTTACCGGTGTGATATCAGATCTGGGTGGCCCGACGGCAAACATGTATAGAATCGCCTGCAAATCGAGGGAAATTGAGGCCGCCTGCCGACGACCGTCATGCGTCTATCCCGGAATTTGCAAAAATCTGGATACCGATCATTCCCCGCTGATCAGTCTGTATCGTCGCGCGCGTAAACTGAAAGGGGTAAAAAAGGTATTGATCAGCTCCGGGTTGCGCTATGACCTTGCCCTTGAATCTCCGGAATATGTGGAGGAACTGGTTACCCATCACGTCGGCGGGTATCTGAAAATCGCTCCGGAACATACAGAATCCGGCCCGCTTTCCAAAATGATGAAGCCGGGAATGGGCAGTTATGACAGATTTAAAAACCTGTTTGAAAAGTTTTCGCGAAAGGCAGGTAAAGAGCAGTATCTGATTCCCTATTTCATTGCGGCCCATCCGGGTACCACCGATGAGGATATGATGAACCTGGCTATTTGGCTCAAGGCCAATAGTTTCCGCGCCGACCAGGTGCAAAACTTTTATCCGTCACCCATGGCTACTGCTACTGCGATGTATCATTCCGGGAAAAATCCGTTGTCCCGAATTACTGCGGACAGTGAATCAGTGCCGATTCCGAAGGGTGAGAAACAACGACGATTGCATAAGGCATTCTTACGTTATCACGATGCCGGCAACTGGCCACTTTTACGCCAGGCATTGAAAGACATGGGGCGTGAAGATCTCATTGGTAACGCCAGACACCACCTGATCCCGAGTTGGCAACCTGCGGGAGATGGCAGTTATAAAAGCCCCCGGCGAAAGAACAGTACGGCAAAACCTGACGGTGACAGCGCGAACAACAAAAGTCGAACCGGAGCAACGAGAAATCGCTTGCGGAACCCGCGAAAAGGGAAGATTTTGACCCAGCATACCGGGCTACCTCCCCGCAGCACCAGATAAATGAGCATTCTGATGTAATCACAGGTCGGCATAATCCTTTTGTAACTGATTTTATAACTCATTATGATGGAATCGAGACAACTTGCTGAATTTTGCGCAAATTTGCGCTATCAGGACATCCCGCAGCCGGTGGTTGATCGCATGTTGGAGTTATTTCTCGACTGGATGGGCTCGTGCCTTGCCGGATCCCGTTCCAGCCAGGCAAAGGCTATCGGCCAGTTCGCCAGTGATATGGGACCTGCTTCTGGAGGCAGCAGAATTTTGGGCAGTGCGCAAACTACCAGTCCGCTGTTTGCCGCCATGGTGAATGGTGCTGCATCCCACGTAGTGGAGCAGGATGATCTGCACAATAAGTCTGTGTTTCACCCGGCCACGGTAGTATTCCCTGCAGCCCTTGCGGTAGCGCAATGGGATTCGACCCGATGTGGGAAAGATCTTGTTACCGCAGCGGTAGCTGGCTATGAATCAGGCATTCGCATAGGAGAATTCCTTGGCCGTTCTCACTATCGGATCTTTCACACCACAGCCACTGCAGGAACCATGGCCTCGGCAATGGCAGTGTCGAATTTGCTTGGTCTTGATGCTGGTCAGACATTGCACGCACTGGGATCAGCAGGTACTCAGGCTGCCGGCTTATGGGAGTTTCTCGGAGATGCAGCCGATTCAAAGCAATTGCATACTGCCAAAGCCGGCGCAGATGGGTTGCTCGCCGCCTATACTGCAAAATCAGGTCTGACCGGAGCCAGTAAAATTCTCGAAGGTCAGCAGGGTCTGGGTGCCGGAATGATGGCAGAAGGTGATCCCGCGAACCTGGTTGAGGGTCTCGGTAAGCGGTGGGCTTTGATGGAAACCTCGTTCAAGTTTCACTCCTCCTGCCGTCATACGCATTCCGCGGCCGATGCGTTACTGGCAATTTGTGAGCAGCAAAATCCCGATATTGATTCGGTGGAACGGGTGAATGTGTATGTCTATCAGGCAGCCAAAGATGTGTTGGGCGCAGTTATCAAACCCGGCACAATTCATCAGTCAAAGTTTTCCATGGGGTTTGTCCTTGCCCTGATTGCACGACACAGGGCAGCGGGAGTCGGTGAATTTACCGATGCCGCACTAAAAGACAACAAGTTGATGGCTTTTCACGATAAGGTCAGGATGGTTGTAGATCCCGCATTCGAAGCAGTATATCCCGATAAATGGTGCGCCAGGGTAGAAGTTTTGATGGTTACGGGT
>CAYOGN010000102.1:0-23781 GCA_964403545.1 uncultured Gammaproteobacteria bacterium | reverse complement strand
CACTTGAGGCGACCGGGTATCTGGACGGGCTGCTACCGGTGGAAATATCATCCGGAGGAATTGCAGTTACCGGCGGTTCACTGTGGAATACTGGCAATGGCGGTAAGATCTCCTATGCTATATCTGATCAACAGGCGGCATCATTTTCCAATCCGTTGACAGATGTGGTTATTACTGCGCTAAAGGACTATCGCTATGATGTACTCACCGCCACCATCAACTACCTGCCTGATGGAGATTTATTCATCAAATTTCATCTCGAAGGAATCAGTCCCGAGGTCGATCCGAAGAGGCCAATACATTTAAACATCAACAGTGAACAAAATGTGATATCTTTACTGCGGAGTCTTACCTACTCCGGGGGCCTCAGTGAGTCCATCGATTCAAAAATACGAGAGAACTTTAAATGAAATTTTCAATCTGGCTACTGTTGACAGCCTCCTTGCTGGCTGTAGTTACCACCACAGGCTGCGCGCCGACTGTGAAGGTAGCCACGCCGGATAAACCCATTACGATTAATCTTAATGTAAAGATTGAGCACGAAATAAAGGTAAAGATTGAGAAAGACCTGGAAGAACTATTCAGTGAAAACAGCGACCTTTTTTAAGAGTAAAAAAATATGACCAGTTTCAGAAAAATTACCACCCCGATTCTGTTAGCACTGCTTTTTTGCGGCAACGTCTGGGCAATCGATTTATCCACCGCTAAAGGCAAGGGACTGGTCGGTGAAACTCCGTCCGGGTATCTGCAGGCTGTAGGATCTCCTGCTGGTGACATTAGCCAGCTGGTTACGAGAATTAACAGTGAACGCAGAGCACTATATAACAAGGTTGCAAAAAGCAACGGTACCAGCCTGAAAAATGTCGAAGCATTGGCAGGACAAAAAGCGATCAACGAGGCAAGAGCCGGGCATTATGTGCTGGTGAACGGTAGTTGGCGAAAGAAATAGCCGCGGCAAATAGATACAGCCAGGCAGGATAGCAGTGGAAACCTGGGAACAGATAGCGCTGGGGGCTATTATTCTGGTAATTGTGATCTGGCGATTCCCTAAAATTTCTCAACAGATCAAAAGCGACCCGGAGGCACCCAAAGACTGGCAGGGTTTGCTCATTCCCATAGGCCTGGTTGTATTGTTTGTGATTTTTCTCATTAGCCAGGCTTAACCAGAGCAGTGCTTCTACTATGAAAAGCAAACAGGCAGATAATGTGACCATGTCCGGGGGCGGGAGCTACTCCCTCGCCACCCGCGGTGCCAAGGACGTGATCGATATCGCTACCCCCCGAATACTGGGTGCCATTGAGGAGATTCTTCTGCGCGAGAATATGGGCAAATTTGTTATCGCCGATATGGGTTGCGCTGATGGTGGCACCTCTCTTGAGATGATACGCAACAGCATCGCGAGGCTACAACAGATGGCCCCGGGCATTCAGATTTCAGTCATTTATGCCGATCAGTCTGCCAATGATTTCAACGCACTGGTCGGTATTGTTCATGGACGCAGCCGGTTCGAGACCTGGCTGGGTCAATTTGATAACGCCTATCCATTGTTCTCCGGATCATCCTTTTATCTACAGGCGGTTCCGGATCACACTCTGGATCTGGTATTTTCCGCCACCGCGATGCATTGGTTGTCGAAAAAGCCCTGCAATATCACTGACCATGTCCATATGGTTGGCGCCAGCGGTACAGAGGCTGAAACATTTGCCCGCCAGGCCAGTAACGACTGGGAGACGATATTGATGTGTCGGGCCAGGGAATTGAAGCCCGGCGGCAAGATGGTTCTGGTCAACTTCTGCCGCGATGAATCAGGTCACTATCTGGGCAATACCGGAGGGATCAATATGTTTGATACTTTCAATGATGTCTGGCAGGAGTTTGTCACTTCCGGACGAATAAGTGACGACGAGTATCTCAACATGACCTTGCCCCAGTATTACCATACGGTGGCCGAATTCAGCGAGCCGCTAACGAATCCGGATAATCGCTGCTACCGGGCAGGTCTAAGACTGGATAGCATTGAAACCGGAATCGTACCCTGCCCGTTTGCAGAGGAATTTAAAACTGACAATGATGTGACCAAATTTGCTGACGGACTGATCCCCACCATACGGAGCTGGAACCAGAGTATCTTTGCCGCCGGGCTGGATCAAAATCGGCCGGAAGTCGAACGTCAGGAGATTCTCGAAGACTATTATCACAGCTATTATCAGAAAGTTCTCCATGCGCCGCAGGGCCATGGTATGGACTATGTTCATGCCTATATGACCATTTCCAGATTGTAGCGACGGGCATGCGAATATGTAATACTCTGGGTCACAACTCATAGTTGTCGGAAAAACGCTATGAAAATTGTCCTCCGACAGACTATAGATACACTAAAATTCTTTCCAACTTTTATCGCTTCTGAGGAGAAACCATTAATATGAAACGTCGTAATTTTATAAAAAAAGCCGCTGCCGCAGGTGCCGGTGTTGCCGCCACTACGCTGGCTGCACCAGCAATATCACAAGGCATGGAGAAATTGACCATGGTAACCGCCTGGGGCCGTGGCCTGGCAGGTGTATTTGATGCGGCTGATCGGGTCGCGCAATCGGTAAACGCAATGTCAGGCGGCACCCTGGAAATCGAAGTGAAGGCGCAAGGTGAACTGGTTTCCGGTTTACCCGCTGTATTTGATGCGGTCACCTCCGGACAGGCAGACATGTATCATGCTGCAGACTACTATTACGTAGGCCAGCACCCTGCTTTCGCATTTTTCACCGCAGTACCGATGGGGATGACCACCACCGAGCTGAACAACTGGTACTATTTTATGGGTGGCCGTGAACTGCACCTTGAACTGGGTGAGGAATTCGGCCTGGTGTCATTCCTCGCCGGTAACACCGGGGTCCAGGCGGGCGGCTGGTTTCGTAAGGAAATCAACGGTCCTGAGGACTTTAATGGTTTGAAATTCCGCATGCCCGGCCTCGGTGGTAAAGCACTGGCCAAGTTAGGTGCATCGGTGCAAACCATCCCGGGATCCGAGGTTTATCAGGCGCTGGCTTCCGGTGCCATCGACGGCACCGAGTGGATCGGACCATGGGCAGATGAAAAAGCTGGTTTTCAGGAGATCACCAAGATTTTCTACACCTCCGGGTTTCATGAGCCTGCCGCCGGATTGGCGCTGGGCGTAAACGCCGACCGATTCAACAGCCTCAAGCCTGAGCATCAGAAGATAATCGAAATTGCTGCTGGTGAAACCAACAACTGGAGCTATAACCAGTTTATGTCCAATAATGGTGCAGCGCTGGAGAGACTGGTGGCGGGCGGTGTAAAAACCCTGGAATTTCCAGAATCCGTGTGGGATGCATTTGGTAAAGCCACTAATGAAGTAATGGAAGAGAACATGGACGATCCACTGTTCAAAAAGACTTATGATTCCATGCAGGATTCGATGAGAAAGTCGGCAGCCTGGATTCAGAAATCGGATGGTTCTTACAGTACCCAGCGCAATCGGGTGCTTGGTAGTTAGGGTAAATTGAAGCTTTAACGTGAAACAGGGCCAGGTGAACTACCTGGCCTTTTCATAACCTCTACCTTTTCATAGATTCTAAATGATAAATTCAATTTAAATTCCGGATTTACCAACCCTCATGCATAATAGATATCAGAACGTGCAGATATGCTAACTTTTTGGGGCATTGTCAAAGCTGTATTGACCGGCTTTGTGGATTTACTTTTGTTGCCCTATCATATTTTTCAGTGGCTCCAGTTGGAGACGCTGAAAGAAAAGATGGGCGTATTAACCCTGGCTGGTAACTCGTCGGAGTTTCTCTGCACCATCATCGCACTGATGCTGATCGTTATCGCCATTGGCATCCTGCGCCACGATTTTCTAAAGGCGACTGTGCGTTCACTGGAATTGTTTAACGGGCGTATTGGCCAGATTTCCAGCTGGTTCGTTTTACTGATGATGATCCAGCAAGTGTTAATCATTGCTGTTGGTCAGATATTTCGCGGTAATTTCATTTTGTTAGCGCCACTGGGAGTAGACTTTGCGGGTGGCGGACTGCAGCTACAGTGGCTTTCAGGACAACTTAAACTGTATAACGCAATCCTTATCGCGATGGCATCTGCCTACACTTTTCTCGAAGGCGGGCATGTTCGGGTAGACCTGGTTTATGCCGCCCTGAAGTATCGCACCCGTAAGATCATCGATCTTGTCGGCACCCTGATATTTATGTTTCCTTCTTTTTTTCTGCTTTGGTGGTTTGCCTGGCCACTGGCAACCAACTCCATGTTTTCCCAGCGCCCGTTAAATATCTGGTCAGAGAAGGCCAGCTGGCGTGGCTTTAAATGGGAATCTTCCGGCACTGCTGAATTCTCCTGGGTATGGGCATTCAAGGGTTTAATTCTGGTATTTGCCGCATTGATGTTGATTCAGGCATTTGCCTTTTTGCTGAGAAATATTCTCGCATTACGCGAATCGGAGGAAATTCCGACCCATTTGAAACTTGATGCCCAGGAAAAAGAATCGGCGACAGACAGTGTTTCATTTTAATAAAACCTGTTACACGATTATTCGATAAATAATATGTTGTTTGGACTGACTGGCGTTGAGCTATCCCTGTTAATTGTTTTCGCCTTCCTGTTTGCCGGTATCCTGTCCGGCTTTCCGGTCGCATTTGCTATTTCCGGGGCAGCGATATTAAGTTTTACCACTATTTCCATCCTTAGTGATGCCGGGTTGCTGTATACCCTCCATGAGCAAGGCGATATCCTGGAAAAGGTGCCCGTACTGGAGGCGGGTTGGCGCAAGGCTTTATTATCTACCTTGTCAACCTGGTCCCAGGGCGTTTTTTCGCGGGCATTTGGCGGCAATGTTGAAACCCTGCTGGCGGTACCGCTATTCGTTTTGATGGGCATCGCCCTGGAGCGTTCACAAATAGCTGAAGAACTGCTGACCACTATGGCGCAGTTGTTTGGCAAACTACCGGGCGGCCTGGCAATTTCTGTAGTGCTGGTGGGAACACTACTCGCTGCTTCAACCGGCATCGTCGGTGCAACCGTAGTTACCATGGGCCTGATTGCGTTACCTACCATGCTGCGCCACGGCTATTCCAAGGAGCTGGCCACGGGTGTGATTGCGACATCCGGCACCCTGGGCCAGATTATTCCTCCATCCATTGTCATTGTATTGCTTGGCTCCATTGTTGGAGATATGTACTCCATTGGTCAGGAAAATCGTGCCCGGGAAATGGGTGTCAGCGTACTGGAAATGCTGGGTGAACCGGCCGTACTGTCTACCGGAACCCTGTTCAAGGCAGCATTTATTCCCGGTATTTTCCTGGCATTACTCTATGCAGCATATTCGCTGGGATATGCTTTACTGAAACCGGGGAAAGCACCTCCGGTGCCGTCCATGGAGACCGACAGTTACAACCTTGGCCGCTTCTATAACAATAACAGTTTTCTCATGGTAGGTGCCACTCTTGGCCCACTCCTGGTACTGGTATTACTTTGGATCATGCTGACGAGTTATGGTTTGGTAGGCGCTAAAACGGGTGCAGATGGTGAGCCTGTCGCATTGATCTCACACGGAGTGATGTCTACCCTGGTTTTTATCGGGTTTATCTTTTCATTGGCGTTGGCGCTAAGGCCTCATCACCCGACCCGTCCGGTATTGATCGGTGTCGCCGGGTTGCTGATGCTGGCATTGATCGATGCGGTTTTTATTGGATCTGGTGACAGTCCAGGTAAACGTTTTCTGCTCGCTGCCATACCCATCTTGATGATTATGCGTGGCCTTAAATCGGCCATTCCCCGCTTGCTGGAAATCCAGGCATTAGCAGTTGTATCGCCACCAATTATCCTTATCGTCGCGGTATTGGGATCGATATTAGGGGGCATTACAAACCCTACTCCAGCGGCGGCATTGGGCGCTGCTGGCGCAGTTATGCTGGCGGCGACTCGACGTGTACGAGGGGATGAAAATGCTGCCAGAGTGATTATATGGGCAGCATTTGCGATGATTGTCATGCTGCTGATGCGGGGAAACTTCGACTTGCGGATGACCCTGGAGACCACCACCATGGAAAACAGAATCGCCATTTGGGTGGCACTGGTTTCCTACCACATTGCCGTTTTTGGCCTGCTGTTCTCCTGTTGGATCCTGATTCGTGAGGGCATCATGAAGCCGGTGGTTCAGGAAACCACCAAAGTCACCTCCATGGTGTTTACAATTTTGGTTGGCTCACTATTTCTCAGCCTGACCATTCGCTCATTTGGTGGTGAGCACTATATTCAGGAAGTTCTGCGCTCATTTGATGATCCGAGGGAGCTGCTACTGGTAGTTATGGCAGTACTTTTTATACTCGGATTTGTTCTCGATTTTATTGAAATAATATTTATTGTTATTCCCATCGTCGGGCCGGTCATTTATGCTGCAGATCCGGCTCTGATGCCCCCGGAGTGGATCACCATTTTGATTGCCATTAACCTCCAGACATCCTTTATTACGCCTCCCTTTGGCTTTGCCCTTTTTTATCTTCGCGGAGTCACGCCAAAGGGTGTTACTACAGGAGACATATACCGCGGTGTATTCCCTTTCGTCATCATACAGATTATCGGATTGATCATTCTGTGGAATTTCCCTGGCATCACAACTTTTTTACCAGATCTTATTCCGCAAAACTAGCACTTTCGTTCAACCTTCTGTCATCAGCCTTTGAGGACAATACGACCTTATATTGCAAAAAATACGCGAGACTTTGCATTTATTGATCGGGAATTCGCTGAAAAGGGTCGAAAAAGCGTGAATTGAGAGATAATTACGACAGACGGTACTTTTTTACCGATGATCGGTTGACATTTAGCGATGAACGGATATAATTACCACACGCTCCGCCGTACCTCCTTCACCTCCGATTTATACGGCGGATCATTTAAAAACCCATGGATTGGGTTTTTTTTTGCCTATTCGAACCGCAAGATACCAGTCCTGACCCGGACTAGCGCCAGGCCTGGAGTTGACTGGATGGCCGCCTCGCTCTTGCGTGACCACCATGGATGGTGGAAATACCGATTTTGCAGGAGCAAAAATCGACCTTCCTGCGCCCGCGAGATACCGGCCTCAACCTGGACTAATGCCAGGCTTGCGTTGACTGGATGGCCGCCTCGCTCTTGCGCTTCCTGCGCCCGCGAGATACCGGCCATCCATGGCCATAATTACTTGATCAATTGGTTAGACCAGCTGCCGTCATCACCAACGGTGTTAACGCCGTAGATCCCGCCAACATCACCATTTTTATCGAAATCAACATTTCCGGTAGAACCTTCGTAGTTGATATCTTTACCGGCGGCAATGGCGGCTTTGGCTTTTTCCCACTCTCCGGGACGTATAACCTCACCAGGTGCATTGGCGACCTCACGTAGTGCAGCACCAATTTTCCCACGATCCGCCGACCCGGCTTTTTCAATGGCCAGTGCAATGAGAAAAGTTGCATCATAGCCATGAGCCGCGTAAGGCGCCTTGGGATCATTTCCGGTTGCCTGATATTGTTCCGCCCAGACTTTATAAGACGCATCAGCATAGTCCGAAGCTGACTGGGTGATCTGAATCTTGCCACGCAGGTTATCGGCGCCTATTTGCTCGATCACAGATTTATCAAACATTCCATCTGCGGCAAAAAAGTTCTCAAACAAGCTATTTTCCAGACTGTTTCGAATAATGGCAATACCACTACTACCATAATAAGCAAACAACGCGAGGCCATCGGGCGCACCATTTGACAGAGTGGATAACTCTGAGCGGTAAGATGCCTTGTTGGGCTCGTGGGCCTGATTAGCGGTGATGGTACCACCCAGTGCGGCAAAAGATGATTCAAATACTTCGGCTATGCCAGCATTATAGTCGTCATTGGAATAGGTCATTGCCAGTTTGCGAGCGCCTGAATCATAGGCCAACCTGGCCAGTGCGGCCCCCTGATAGGCATCTGAAGGCGCAACTCGAAAGACCAGATCATTGTCTTCCAGCGCCGAAATGGATGGCGCGGTAGCAGAATCTGATATCGATACAACCCCTGCCGGGATAGTCACTGACTGAACCATTGCGTTGGTAGCACCTGAGCAACTCGCACCAACAACCGCAACCACCTGCTCCACATTGACAACTTTTCCACCTGCGTCAACACCAGCCTTGGGGTCACAGGCCGAGTCCGCCAGGACCATATCCAATGTATCGCCATTGAGCAATCCTCCCTGACTATTTACATGGTCGGCCGCGAGATTGCGACCAGCGATAATGGGTGCCACCAGTTCCGCAATGGGTCCGGTGACGCCGGCTACAGAGCCGACTTTGATATCTGCTGCAGTCGCATTGGCAGAAATTGTCATTGCTACCGATGCAGCAATGGGTAGTAGAAAAAACTTGTTCATTTGATTTACTCCTAGTTTAGTGGGTTGAGCGTGGCTTAATTTACCACGGGCGGAAGCTTGCTGCACTATGCGTTAATATAAAATCAGATTTCAGGTTCGTCGCCAGTAGCCCTTGCAAAGGACCAGCCATTCCCTGCGGTCTGCGCCGGTCGCACCTTGTCTTGAATCATTTGAAAAGTTCTGAACCCATCAATCTTTGTGTGTTGGACTACTCGATGCAGTGGGCTGCAATGTGGCCTGGTTTTTCGACTTCGGTGGTTTTGGTCGTTTTTCCGGCAAAATCCCCTGGGGGAATTTTTGCAACATGATCTGAAGCACCAGGCCTATAAGAAATATACGAATATAGGCTGTGCGAATAGACAGTTCATCGGGCAATCTACTGGTCAGAATTTCCGATGCCGACCAAACAGTCCACATCAGAAACGCGCCCAGCACCGCGCCTTTGTTACTGGCACTGCCACCGACAATCAACATAACCCATACGAGGAACGTAGTGGTGGTCAGTTCGGTCGCATTGGGATCGATAAACTTGAGGTATTGTGCGGTAAATGCACCCGCCAGGCCCATGATCATGCAACCGATGACGAAAGACTCCATACGAAATTTTTCGACATTTTTTCCCGCCGCCCGGGCCGCTGGTTCGTTTTCTCGAATGGCGGTCATGACTCGTCCCCAGGGAGATTTTCTTGCCGATTCGAGCAATAAATAAATCACAAATACGGTGAGTAGAATCAAAGACAGAAACATCAATTGATTGTAGGGTTCAGGGAGAGACTCAAAAGGTTTTGGGACCATGGAAACACCCCGGGGGCCATTGGTAGCCCAGGTTTCGTTCTTCAGAATCAGGCGGAATATTTCGCCAATACCAATAGTAGCGATGGCGAGATAATCGCTGCGTAGTTTAAGGCAGACTTTTCCTACCGCCCATGCCAGTGCAGCAGTAATCAACATCGCCGCAGAAAATCCTACGACATAGGACATTTCGTAACCACCGAGATGGCGGGCCGTTTCGGCAGTCGTCAAAATGGCAGAAACATAAGCCCCAATGGCAAAAAACCCCGCAATACCGACATTAAATAACCCGGTAAATCCCCATTGGATATTAAGCCCCAGGGTGAGCATGGCATAAATACCACCCATGGTAGCGAGGGAAATAAAATACAGAAAATAGCCGTAACCTTGCTCCATCAGCTTGTTCCAGAAGAAATTTGGTTCACAGGACTTTACCGCGGAACAATCCGCTGGGCCGCCAAAGCAACATTGCGACCATTATCGCAAATGCAACCCCCGCCTTATAGCCCGGATTAAGTAACGGTTCAACGCCAATCCAGGGGTAGCTGGAGAGTTCCTCCGCCAAACCAATTATCAGTCCACCGGCAATGGCGCCATATGGCTTGCCGACGCCACCAAGTATGGCTGCCGCAAACATTGGCAACAGTAATTTGAAACCCATCATAGTTTCCACATGGGTATCGTAGGCAAGAAATACACCGGCTGCAGTCGCCAGACTGGCACCAACAATCCAGGTTGCCATGATAACTTTTTCGGTATCAATTCCGGTGAGCCTCGCCAACTCCGGTGAATCTGACATCGCCCGCATTGCTTTGCCTATTTTGGTTCGGCTCAGCAACAAATGTACTGCAAGCACAAGTAACACAGTAGAAACAATAATTGTTATGTGCTTTGGAGAAATTCGCAAGGCATCAAAAAACACCGTGGGCCGCTGAATGCCCTGCACCAGACCCTTCAATTGCACACCCCAGGTAAACTGGGTTACCGAACGCACCATCAGCATGATGCCAAAAGACGCCATCACAACCATAATTGTAGGAGAAGCCCTGAATGGTTTATAGAACACTCGATCGATAGCAAGGGATGCCAAAACTGTCAGCATCATCGCTATTGGCAACAGCACCAGGGGATGAAAGGGCGTGATCTGCATCAGTGTCCAGATGATGTAAACCCCCAATGTCATGGTCTCTCCATGGGCAAAATTTGCAAAGCGCAGAATACCAAATGTGAGGGTGATACCCACAGCACCCAGGGCATATATACACCCCAGCACCAAACCGGGAATCAGATAGAAGTTAATAAACTCCATCACTTTTTATTGTCCTCGCTGTGATCACTCACCTGACGACTGCCGCCGCCGAGAAACATCTCTCCCACTTCGGGATCATCCAGCAATCCCTGACCACTGCCTTCAATCTTGTTCTTGCCATCCACCAGCACATAGCCCCGATTGGCTATTTTCAGCGCTTGTTTGGCATTTTGCTCTACCATCAATATGGGCGTACCTGCTTCATTTACCGTACGAATAATTGAAAAGATTTCCCCACGAAATTTTGGTGACAGTCCAGCGGTTGGTTCGTCGAGCAACAGAATTTTGGGATCCAGCATCATTGCCTTGCCCATCGCCACCATTTGCCTCTGACCACCTGATAGTGTACCGGCCGGTTGTTTTTTCTTCTCCAGTAACGGCGGAAACAAGTCATAGATTTCATTCATTCGTGGGCGAAAATCATCTTTTCTTACATAGGCTCCCATTTCCAGATTTTCTTCTACCGAGAGGCTGGGGAATATATTGGCTGTTTGAGGAACATAGCAGACGCCGTGACGAACCACCTGCTCCGGCGCCATATTGGTAATCTCATTTTCATCCAGGGTAACTGTACCCGCGGTGAGATTCAGCAATCCGAACACTGCCTTCATGGCGGTTGATTTGCCAGCACCATTGGGGCCGATAATAACGACAATCTCACCTGCATCTACATACATTGAAACGCCGTGCAAAATCTCGGTATCACCATAGCCACCATAGACATCGTCTAACGCAATAACCGACATTAGTGCTCAATCCCTCCTTTTTTCTGACTCCGCACCTTGCTGTAAAACACCATGTAGTTACAATATTTGTAATCGCTACAAGGATTCAGATAACAAGGAAAGAACATTGCCTTATTCCTCTCCACCGCCAAGATAGGCGTCCAGAACTTCCGGGTTTCGTCGGATATCTTCCATCGAGCCCTGGGTTAATACGGTTCCTTCTGCGAGCACAATCACCGGATGACACAAACTCGCAATCATATCCATGTCGTGTTCAATAACGCAAAATGTGTAACCTCGCTGCTCCCTCAGACGCGAAATCATCTCGCAAATCTTAAGTAACAGTGTAGGGTTGACTCCAGCGCCAGGTTCGTCGAGCAACACCAGACGGGCATCGGTCATCATGGTACGGCCAAGCTCAAGCAATTTTTTCTGACCGCCTGACAGATTTCCCGCCTGTTCGTCACGCAAATGGGAAATGGAGAGAAATTCCAGCGCTTCTTCAGCCCGTTGCATCACCTCCTTTTCCCGACTGGCTACCCGTCGCTTTGAAAGCCAGGTATGGAGCAGACTTTCTCCGGGTTGCTCCGGCGGCACCACCATCAGGTTTTCCAGCACGGTCATGCGACCAAATTCGTGGGGAATCTGGAATGTACGCACGATGCCACGATGAAACATTTCATGGGTAGGCAATCCGGCAATATCCTTGTTCTGATAGATAATTCGCCCTGAAGTTGGTTTAAGCTCCCCCGCAATCATATTGAATGTGGTCGTCTTGCCAGCTCCATTGGGCCCAATCAAACCGGTAATACTGCCCTGCTGAATTGCAAAACTGCAATCACGCACAGCCTGTACGCCACCAAAATTCAAGCAAAGATTTTGTACTTCAAGCAAAATATAGTCTGGAAATTGTAAGCATTCTTTAAACAGGCGTTGAACAATCTGTAAGCCCTCAGAGTTTTTATATAATCTTATTGACCGCTAGTCTGCCATTGAAACACGTCGCCCGCCACTAATTTTTCGGTTCCGGGCACAAGCAAATCTGTCTGCATGGTAAATTGTTTAACCTCCTGCTGGCAGCACTCTCGGGAGACTGCTAGCTTGATTAACTCAACATGATGTTTAAACTAAGGGTTAGTTTCCGGGTCTGAATCAATTTCCCGGCCAATACCACCAGGAGGTAAATATGTCTGATACCGCACCTGCATACAGCAAAATTGAAACGGGAAACCTTAAATTATTCTTCTACCAGTCACTATCCGGAATATGCCAGCGCCGTAGCGTCAACTCAAGTGATTCGTCAATCGCGTATGTTGTAAATCTGTTGTGCCATTACGCCCGATCGGACCAGCTGTTTGATTGGAATCAGGAACGAGGCTACGATATTCAACCGCTGGCGTTACTCTATGGCGAAGCAGTAGAAGCAACAAATCAAAAGCACCGGGCGTCTGCGTTGAGGCGACTGGGAGACGTGGCATTATTCATTTCCGGAATGTTCAGTGCCAGTCTTCGCAGGAAACCGGTAGGCGTAGACTACTATATCAATATCGGTGGCGGGGCTTATGGCTGGTTGTCAGATAATCTGATAAGCAGGCGCAGCGTGCCACTCAATCACGAGGTATTCCGCGAACTCTCTGAAAGGTTTTCAGAGTTTGCAGGTATTCTGGATGAGTTCGCAGATAGCTCCGGATTACGCGGAAACAAAGATTTGTTATCACTGTACGAACTATGGTTGCAAAATAATGACACACGGTTCGCCAGCAAAATCAGCCAAAAAGGAATGCCTGTCAGCGGTATCAGTAGTCAGTTTACCCATTGATGATTCCTGGCCTGATACAGACTCAACTGCAACAGTTTTACGACCTGGAATTAAGTTGTCAGGTAAATGACTACCTGATAACCGATCGTCAGCTGGTAAGTTCATTGGGCACACGACCCTTTACCGGGAATGTCGAGGAAAAGTTACTGATCAGGGAAGAGCCGGATGGATTGGGTGTTTCTCTTTTTCTCGCGGAGGAATTGTTATCGTCCCTTGCCGGGAACAATCCATTTGACCATCTCAATAACGACAATCTTGGTGAGTTTTGCACTGCCCTCGAGGGCGTCAGTCATTTTATCTATTTGACCTGGAATGCAACCTACGACAGACCTGTTAGTCAGCTTGAACTGGAATTGCAGGCCGAGGTTGATAAATTTGTTTCAATTATCCTCCTGGCCAGCGAGCAGGGCAATGCAATCCAGTGGCAGGATATCAATGACATTCTATTCGCGAACTGTGAATACGATCCGTCACTGGATTCCACTGAACTTGCGCGTTACCAGTGCGCCAATGACTACGCTTCTTACTTTTGCAGCCAATTGGAAAGACGCAATACAGGACCTATTGACAGTGAAATCACGCGCAAGGAACTGCGTCGTTTTTACCGCAAACGGCACCTGGAAAAATTATCTGAATGCAATCAGGCTTCAGCCATCTCCGGGCCCTAGTAGTCTGTCAAGGTGATAATACAGGCTCACCTTGACAGACTACTGTTCTCAGCCAGTGCAATTATTTCACAGAGCCAGTGCCGATATTATGCTTTTTCAGAACTTCCATTATATCTACCAGCACCTCATTGCGTTTGGCTTCCCACTGCTGGACACTGGTAGAGCCATAACTCTGCTCGCAGTCGCCAACGATTCGATCTTCCAGATCAGTGCTCCATGGGGGAAATCCAAGATCAGTCCAGGGTAGCTCCATAGCTGGATCAAACTGGGCAAAAAAGTGGCGCATTCCGCCTTCTCCTCCGGCCAGATGATAGGTCAAAAACGGCCCCATAAACGCCCAACGCAGCCCGGCGGAATAGACGATGGAATCATCAATTTCACCCGCGGAAACGATGTCTTTGTCCATGATGTGCAACGCTTCACGCCACAACGCTTCCTGTAGTCGATCACAGATATAGCCGTCGATTTCGCGCTTCAACCGCAAAACCTTCATCCCCACCGAGGCATAAAATGCACCCGCCCGGTCCATTACTTCTATACTCGTCTGGTCACCGGGCACCGTTTCTACCAGTGGCAGCAAATAGACCGGATTAAACGGATGCCCGATGATCACACGCTCAGGCTTGCCACATTCTGACTGCAATCGTGATGGCAGAAAACCGGAGGAAGAGGAGGCAATAACAACACTTGAATCTGCTACTGCATCCATTTGCCCGAACAGCGAAATTTTAAGTTGCTCACGCTCAGGAGCGGCTTCCTGAATCCAGTCAACTGCATCCGCCATTTCTTCAATAATCGATGTAAAGTGCAGGTTTCCGGGTTTGATTTCTTCGGGACCCGCAAGTCTTTTTATCGAAGGCCATGCGGTCTCAATTTTGATCTTCAGGCTATCTTCGGCATCGGGTGCAGGATCACAGGCGACGACATCAATGCCATGGGCGAGAAATCGCGCCGCCCAACCGGCACCAATAACACCAGTGCCCGCAATTCCTGCGGTTTTAATATCAGACATTATAGTTTTGCTCTTTAATTTAATCAGGACAAATTCAACCTGTGTTGCTCAACGGGAACCCACAAACGAACGGTAGAAACACTTTTTAATGTATATTTAGCTCGACAGTATCAGGGCATATCTTATACACCAGTCTGAATCTGTTTCCAATTTATCGTGGAACTAATCTTTACAGGCAGGAACCAGGGAACCTGAACATCGAATTTACCAAATAGAGGGCCATTTTTGTGTATATAAAAACGTCAAAATCATGGAATATTTGCGAAAATAATATCACTGACGAGAGTCTCTTTCGTCAACGACGTCGGTTTATAAAAACCGGTTCATTGAGTAGTCTGGGTGTCTGCCTGGCGACCTATTTTCCAACTCTGGCGTTTGCTGCAATACAGGATTTGACAGATCGAATTGCTGCTGCGCCGAATACAATGAAAGTTGAAGGTGAGGAGTTAAATAGCTACGAGGAAATTACCACCTACAACAATTTTTATGAGCTGGGGACCGATAAATCTGATCCGGTAGAAAACGCTGATGCCCTTATCACTGAACCGTGGTCGGTAACAGTTGATGGCGAATGTGAAAACCCCGGCACCTATACCCTGGAGGATATCCTTAAACCCCATACCCTGGAAGAACGTGTTTACCGATTGCGCTGCGTCGAGGCATGGTCGATGGTAGTACCCTGGATTGGTTTTCCACTGGCTGATCTTATCACCAGATTTAAACCATCCAGTGCAGCCAAATTTGTCGCTTTCGAGACCCTTTATGATAAAAGCAATCCACTACCAGGCCAGCAACGTCGGGTCCTTGACTGGCCCTATCGCGAGGGGTTGCGAATGGATGAAGCGATGAATCCGCTGACGCTAATGGCGGTGGGCCTTTATGGTAAAATCATGCCGAACCAGAACGGAGCACCATTGAGACTGGTAGTGCCCTGGAAATATGGATTTAAAAGTATCAAGTCAATTGTCAGAATTTCATTTACTGAACAGCAACCGCCGACCAGCTGGAATATGGCAGGGCCACGGGAATACGGCTTCTATTCAAATGTAAATCCCGAGGTGGATCACCCGCGCTGGAGTCAACGCCGGGAACGCCGAATTGGTGAATATTTCAAACACGAAACTTTGATGTTCAATGGCTACCAGGAACAGGTCGCTGAACTGTACAAGGGAATGGATTTAAAGAAAAATTATTAAGAGCATCCTCAATGAAGTCCCCGGGGATTAAATCAATTCGAAGGGTATATAAACCGCTCATCCATTTTCTGGCACTGATACCGATAGGTATCCTGGTGTCAGGTTTGCTTTCTCACTCCCTGGGCCCCAATCCGGTTGAAGCCATTACCCGGGAAACCGGACAATGGGGATTGAGGTTACTGCTGATTACACTCTCACTAACACCATTGGCAAAATTGACCCATTCCGGATGGCTAATACAGTTCAGGCGATTGCTGGGGCTATACTGTTTTTTTTATATCCTGAACCATTTTTGTATTTATCTTCTGCTCGATCTTTCTCTGAACGTAGGGTTTCTGGTCGAGGATATTGTCGATCGGCCATACATTACCGTTGGCTTTAGTGGATTCGTTATACTGCTTTTCCTCGCCCTGACTTCACCGATACCGGTCAGGCGGAGAATGGGACAATACTGGACCCGGCTACACAAATCAGTCTATGTTGTCGGAGTATTGGGTATCGTTCACTTTCTCTGGATTACCAAAGCCGACGACACCGAACCAATGGTTTATGGTTTCATATTTGCCCTCTTGATGGGCTATCGCCTGGTTAAGAAAAAACGCAAGTCTGGCCGCAGGCAACCCCTGTTTAATCCAGTGCATGATCGATAAAGGAAGGCTTTGGCAAATGGAGCCCGGATCGCAGGTTTCAACCTGGCGAAACTAATACGAGTTGTTGAAACAGGTGGTTGCGGTGCGATGATAGGGCCCGGATTGCAGCCATGATACCGGAGCCGGGCAGGTAGCCAGATCAAATCCCGATCAATGTGATCATTGCAAATTCCGCAACGATCACATTGATAGAGCGCCAGGGGGTTTTTCAATGACCAGCAAACTGGAAAGTTTCTGAAAACGCCAGGCCAGCAGTGAACCTGTTGCAGTCAGACCCATTGCCAACCCCCACCATAGTCCGGTGCCACCCATTTCATATTTGAACGCCAGTAAGGCACCACCGCCTATACCCAGCACCCAGTAGCCGAAACTGGCGATCCACAATGGCACCACACTGTCTTTCAAGCCACGTAGCGCCCGTGCAGCAATGGCCTGGAGACCGTCAAAGATCTGGAAAATAGCTGCTATGGCGAGGAATTCAACCGCAAGCATTGAAACCACGGTAATCCCGGGATCGTCGGGGGAAATAAATATTTCTATGATAATGCTGGCAAATCCCAGCGGAACAAAAATCAGCGCCACCAGGATCACAACACCTATTACCATCCCAAGCAGTCCGGTTCTGCGTGCAGCCAAAAGGTTTTTTCGCCCCACGCCATGGGCTACTCTTACCATGGTAGCTTCCGCAATTCCCATCGCAATAACAAACGGAATCCCGACCCATGCCATCACTACTTCATAGGCGGCCAGTGTTTCAGCACCTATGATCCCGGAAAGAATGGAAGTGGCAACAAACATTCCGGCTTCGAGAAACACCAGCCCGGCCACGGGCATGCCGAGATAAACAATCTCCCGGCAAATAACCGGATCAAATCTCCACCGCTCTGCAAATACACCGTATCCTCTCAGTGAAGGCGTCACATAGACAACAAACAACAGGCACAAGAACATCAGCCAGGAGACAATGTTGGTTGCCAGACCGGCACCAGCAACACCCATTGCAGGAATACCAGCGCCTCCATAGACGAACCAGACCGTGAGTAGATAATTGACAAAAACAGCGGCAATGGTGATCAACATCATGGCCACTGGTCTCGCCAATGCGGAAACAAAATTACGCAAAACTGCGAAAAACAGCACTGGAAGGACAAAGGTAGCCAGATATTTGAGGTAGGGTCCTGCAAGCGCTACTACCGCAGGATCTTGCCCGGTTAGCGCCAGGATGTGATCGAGATTCCAGATCAAAAGCATGGCCGGAAACCCGACAACCAGGGAAACAATAAAACCCTGGCGCACCGCCAGCCCGGCCTGCTTCTTTTCACCGGCCCCTTCGGCCTGAGCGCAAAGGACACCAACAATAGAAAGCAGCCCCATCAGGATAATCAAAATTTCGAACGCCAGGTCTCCGCCGATTCCAACCGCTGCCAGCTCAATGTAGCCGAGTTTTCCTACCACCATTTTAGTAGTGACAAACATCGCTAACTCGGCGAGGTATGCGCCGACCAGGGGAAATGCTATACCGAGCAAGCTTACTGCTTCATGTTGCAGGGTGCCGCGTTGATCCACTCCGTTTACCATGTCAAAAAGGAGGCGAGTATAACGAACAATCGATTACCTTATAGTCCCGGAGGCTTTGCGGAATGTGTGGGTTCGATCACAGAACACTGTCAATAGATTGGTTATAATCGGATCCTATGAGAAAGCAAGAGAATGGCGATGGGCAATAAATTAACTGCTAGCGATTCACTACCCAATTACATATCTGACAGGATAAGCTTTATCCGGATAGTAATTACGGGCCTGGTGCTGGTTTTGTTTTCCCAGGTGGTGAGCGCTGAAACCAGAGTTGCTCTGGTTATTGGGAATAGTAAGTATGAGTGGTCGCCATTACCGAATCCGGTCAATGATGCAACGGATATGGGGCAAACATTGCGAAAGCTTGGGTTTGATGTCGATGTTCAGTTGGATGTAAGCCGGGTCGGTATGCATCGGGCAATCAGGGCATTTGGTGACAAACTTTCGCGCGCTGACGTTGGTCTGTTCTATTATGCAGGCCACGGTTTACAAGTCAATGGAAGGAACTTCCTGGTTCCAATTGGTGCTGACATTCGCGCTGAGGACGAAATCGCATTTGAAACCATTGATGCCAGTCGCGTACTGGCAAAAATGGAAACCGCGAAAAATCCGGTAAATATCGTTGTACTGGATGCCTGTAGAAACAACCCGTTTGCCGTTAGTTCCCGGTCTGGATCACGTGGATTGGCGCGTATGGAGTCTCCGGTAGGATCCATGCTACTTTACGCAACAGCACCCAATAAAACTGCCTCTGATGGTAGCGGTGGAAATGGTGTTTTTACTGAAAATTTGATCCGCAATCTCAAAATGCCTGGCCTGACGCTGGATCAAGTGGTACTGAATACCCGTGTGGGCGTGATGGCTGACACTGGCAATGAACAGGTTCCGTGGTCAGCTTCGTCGCTGACCCGCAACCTCGTCCTGAATCAGGTGGCAGCGCTAAGCACCCCGGCCACCGAAACAGCAAAACAATCCTACGCCAATTCAGCTGTGGGAAATTTATCAAAACCTCTGGATGCGATGAAACCCGGGATCGATACAGATGGGCTTTTGCGCATCTGCGAGCGGCATTTTCTCGCCAACAGATTGACCACCGGAGCGGGTGGCTCAGCACTCGACTGCTACAAGAAAGTCTTTGAAATGGATCCCTACAATATTGCCGCACTGGAGGGTATCGACAGGATAGCTATCAAATATGTCCGGTGGGCCGAGCGAGCGCTGGAAGCGAACAGGTATTCTAAAGCCACCCAGCATATTGATAACCTTAAAATGGTGAACCTTGAACACCCTCAGGTAGAAATTCTGGAAGATGCGGTACGCCAGGCCAAGGGGTTTCCAGTCATATCAAGTGACTCAGCCACCAATGAATCCACAGAAATAGTGGCCACCACTACATCCGATGCAGTCACCAATCCGGATTCGACTCCGGTACAGGTTGCCACTACTTCACCCGAAGTCAATACAACAACCAAATCCGAAGCCGATAGTACGGCATTGTATCAATCGTTATTTGGTAGTTCCGACGCAGTATCCAGCAGTTCCACAACCACCAATGCGGATCAGTCAAGTTCTCCATCAACCGTCGTCACCGGGACACCGGAAAATGATGAGCAATGGACTACTAATGACGAGCAACAAATCGACAATTACAACGTCGGTAACTACACTACGCTGCCTTCTGCTTCAAGCACTGATTCTGCAGATGATGTGAGTCGGAACAAAGTGGTACCTGCAGAAATTGTAAATTCAAATGAAGTCAAGTCGAATGAAGTAAATTCCGATGAAGCAAATCTTGTTGAGGATGCAGAAACCGAAACACAACCACCCGTTAAGGATCAGGTTACTGTTGCAGTAACCGAATCCGGGGTCACCACCACCCCGGGCCTTTTGACAGACCAACCCGCCGCAGAAGCTGTTGCGGAGGATACTGAAATAGTGGTCGCCCTTGCTGACCCGACGCCCACGGGGCCGCCGGAACTGTGCCCCGAATGTTTTCAGCCATCAACGCTATCGGGCGAACCATGCGTCAAGTTGGAAGTGTTGGAATCAGCGTTTGTCCGTTCAGAGACCAACTCCTGTCACACCATGATTGAGGATACTTGTATGGATGTTCAGTACAAGTTCAGAATTTACAATATTTGCCGCAAAAGCATGTCGGTGAACTGGAGATTTACCACCCGCAGTGAAGATGTCATCGACGGTAAAAGCATATTGAGGAAAAAGGGAGACGCCACGGTTACCTGTCTGCATAAAGAGCAGGACTGCGCTGGTCGAATTCGGTACGCCTGGGATTTTACAAAGAAATAAAAGAGAATCGCTATTTACCCTGCGCTCTACTTTCAGCGTACTATCTGGTTTTGAGGTTAGGTGCCAGATAGACTGTGTTAGAGGATTCACCGCCTGTATAAGGATTCTCAAATACCACTACATGGGACTCCGAGGGTCCAAACACTGATTCCAGCAGACTGGAAAAACCGGCATCCGGGGGGTCATTGGACCAAATGCCGAAAAAACCGCCAGGATGCAGTTTTTTTCTCAGTTTCTGGAGCCCCTGTTCCGTGTAAAAACTCTCGTTCCCGGGATTAAGCCAGTGAGTTGGCGAATGATCAATGTCCAGCAAAACTGCATGGGCCAGTCGCTCCGGGGTGGAAGGATCGAACCCTTCACTTTCAGTTGCTGCCATTGCAAAAAAATCCCCATGAACCAGGGTACATCGAGTATCTGACAGAAGATTATTTGCCACAGGCACCAATCCCTGGCGGTGCCAGTCAATGACTGGCTCCATCGCTTCAATGACGGTAAGCGAGCGAATAGATGGGAACTCAAGGGCAGCTGCAGCGGTATACCCAAGACCCAGGCCACCTACGACAATGTCAAAACCGGCACCACTCTCAAGACCTGCGGAATCCAGTGCGGCAAGGGTAAGTTTTGCCAGTTGCTCCTCCGCTTCCGTGAATAAACTCGACATCAGGAATTCATCTCCGAGCTTGACTTCATAGAGGATCATATTGTCCAGCCTGGGCTCCGAACGGCAGCGCAGACTAATTTCACCTAATGGTGTTTTCTGGTAGTCGAGTTCTTTAAACATGGGCTCATAGAAAAAATATATTCACCACATGAGATCATCGGGAACCAGATAATCACCATATGGATCACTCTCACTCGAATTTACATCTTCCTGTTTATCAATCTGCACGACCCGCTGCCCATCTCTTTGTGCGATTTTTTCAGCCACAGCGACCGGAACCAGTTCATATCCGGTCTGTTTATTGATATCAACACTCACAATGGCGAGCTGGCCCAGGCCAAGTTGCGCTTTCAGTTCCTCAGTAAGATAGATCTTCCTGACCTTTTTATGGTGAATGAAGCTGTAGCTGATTTCTCCGCCTGCTCTGTTGACTTTGTTCATCTGAATCAGTTGCATAATCTGTGCCGTGACCGCCTTTACATCAGCCTGCTCCTGTCGCAAACGGTTTAACTCGCGGTCCCGTTCGACCCGCCTGACACGATCCTGCCGGGTTCCGGGCATTGTTTGATCGCCCCCCTGTTGCTTCGTTTTGCGGGCGGCTTTAGCCTGTTTATGCTTATCCTTATGCGCTTTTTTGGCCTTATTCTGGTCAGTCAGTCCTGCTTTAAGCAATTGATCCTGCAGAGATGCCATATGAATTCTGGAAAGCGTCAGTTGACCCGGACAAACATCGATTATCAATCAGGGTAACGCTTTAGTTGGCTTAAGAATCAGGTGATCCAGCGAGCAATTCAATGGCATTTTGTAATGATTTATAAAAGCGTTGTTCTCTGAAAGGCTTCAGCATATAGTCAAATGAAAATACATCAAATGCTTTTATCGCATATTCATCGTAGGCGGTAATAAATATCACCATCGGCATCAGTTCTTTCGGAATTGCTTCCAGGACCTCGAAACCGGTCATATCAGGCAATCTGACATCGAGATAAATCAAATCGGGTTTTACTGATTCGATTCTTTCAATTGCATCGGCACCATTCCCGCATTCGCCAACGATTTGCACCACATCGATCCCGGCCAGTAACTCGCATACCTGACGCCGGGCGATATTTTCGTCATCAATAACCAATACCTTGATCAACCTTACCCCCGCCTTGATAATTATCGAAAACCTGTAAATCTCCAATACAAACAAGAATAAACAGTCTTATTCCCAATGTCTACTTCGGTTACAGGATAAATGAAAATAATTGGCGGCCGGATCTGTAGTTGAATTCAGATTTTCCCTGAATGTATTAAAAGACCCCGGATTTTAACCCCTCACATCAAAAAAGTAATATTCAGGCCTGTTACAGATTCCTATTGCGCAGTAGAATACGCGGTTGCCGCAAAGTGGGGGTTCCCTGATGGATACCTCAAAGAGATTGTTATCAATTCACGAGTTAAACATGAAAATCAATTATCGAATTGGCCTGATTGCAGGCCTGGTGATGCTGGGCACCCAGGGCGCCTCGGCGGAAGGTGATTCTCAGGCAGGCCGACTGAAAGCAGAAACCTGTCTTGGATGCCATGCTGCACCGAATTACGAGAATACCTACCCTATGTATCGGGTACCCAAAGTGGGTGGTCAGAATGCGCCTTATATCGTCGCTGCCCTGAAAGCCTATCAGACGGGAGAACGCCCCCATAAAACCATGCAAGCCAATACGTCCAACTTGAGTGAGCAGGATATTGAGGATATTGCTGCATTTTTTTCCAGCGTCGAATAGGGCCAGATTATGAACAAATTTCTTTTATTGATTGTTACGATGCTTGTTTCCGGGTTGGTAGTGGCGGGAGATCCGGTTGCGGGGCAGCAAAAATCAGCAGCCTGTGCGGCCTGTCATGGCCCTGATGGCAATAGCCCTATTCCCACCAACCCTAATCTGGCGGGTCAGTACGCGGATTATATGATTCAGGCCCTGGGTGAGTATAAATCCGGTGCGCGCCCTAACCCGATTATGGCGGGGATGGCAGCCCCTCTCACCGATGAAGATATCGAAGATATCGCAGCCTGGTTTTCGTCCCAGCAAGGTTTGAAACTATTGCCAAAGGAATAAAGGCGCGGGGCGTATTGTCAAAAACCCGGTCACCGTTCAGGTGAACGGGTTTTTTTGTTTCAGAATCCCTTTGTTCGGCTATTCCTTTTGCTATAATTCACTGCCGGTCTGGTTGATCATTGTGCTTGATAGGTGAATTGGGCATGACCGCACTCATGCAACTGAAGTCCGAAATTATTATTTAACCGAGGAGCACACTTTGTTAGCGAATTACCTGCCAATTCTGCTTTTTATCGTGGTAGGCCTCGGAGTAGGCGTTGTTGCTATTGCTGCAGGCAAGGTGTTGGCACCAAATAAACCCGAAGATGCGAAATTATCGCCCTATGAATGCGGATTCGAAGCATTCGAGGATTCGCGAATGAAATTCGATGTTCGCTACTATCTGGTGGCGATACTGTTTATTATTTTTGATCTTGAAATCGCATTTCTGTTTCCCTGGGCCATCGTACTCGACGAAATCGGCGTTTTCGGATTTTGGGCGATGATGTTATTTCTTGCCATTCTTGTCGCAGGTTTTATTTACGAGTGGAAGAAAGGTGCATTGGAGTGGGA
>CAYOGN010000101.1:0-3297 GCA_964403545.1 uncultured Gammaproteobacteria bacterium | reverse complement strand
ATATCAACGTGGATGATGGCACGCTCCTGGCTTTCAGCAGAATTTGAAGTTGCGGTAGCTGTCACAGTGCGGTCATTATATCGGTATGAACACCACCAAAGCAGGCCCTGTTACCACAAATATTCCTATTGACCAGTTCCCGATCATGGAACACGGTTTGTATGCCAATCACGCGGCCATTGCGCCGTGGCCGCTGGTGACATCACAAGCGGTCAGGGAATTTGCACTGGAAAATTGCCACACCGGTCCGGAAAAATACAATCGCTGGTTGGCCCGCGAAACACGCTTGAGAGAAATGCTGGCCAGATTGATAAATGCTGATTCAAGGGACGATATTGCATTACTTAAAAACACCACCGAGGGTATTTGTACCGTGGCTGGAGGCATCCAATGGCGTAAAGGGGATAACCTGGTTCTGCCATTGGGTGAGTTTCCGTCAAACCGTTTGCCCTGGCTGGCACTAAAGAGCCAGGGGGTTGAAGTACGTGAAGTGGATATACGAAATACCACCGAGCCCGAGAATGCGCTACTTGCCCATATCGATGACCGTACACGACTGTTGGCAGTCAGCGCCGTGCAATGGACTGATGGTCTGCGATTACAACTTGAAGTTTTAGGTCAGGCCTGCCGATCGAAAGATGTTTTATTTTTTGTCGATGCAATTCAACAGCTTGGTGCTGTTCAAATGGATGTCAGCAGCTGTGAAATCGATTTTCTCGCCGCAGATGGCCACAAATGGTTGCTGGCACCTGAAGGTATTGCGGTTTTTTACTGCAGGGAGAGTGCGCGCAAGCAACTGAAGGTCAGTCAAGTCGGTTGGCGCATGGTTGATGAACCCTATAATTTTAACCGCTCACAATGGCTTCCCAGCGAGACGGCCCGACGCTTTGAAGCTGGTAGCCCCAATACCTTGGGACAGGCCGCATTCCATGCCTCTGTCAATTTGTTATTGGAGGTTGGCATGCAACAGGTGGAAACCTGTATCGCAAGTAATTCACGTACATTGTCAGATGGCATCGAAAATATTCCCGGACTCGAATTGGTGCGACCATTCGATACTCTAAGGCTGTCTGGAATCGTCAGTTTCAGATCATCAAATGTAGATCCGCGCACGCTTTATCGGGCATTGGGCAATAGACAATTGAATTGTGCAATTCGTGGAGATGCGATTCGTCTCTCACCGCATTTCTACCAGGTCGGTCAACCCGTATTGAAAATGCTTGATGTAATTGAAGACACTGTAAATATAAATTAGATTAAATATATATCATATCTATTTGATAAAATTACATTGTATGGGTGCGCTTCTCTCCAGACAGAAGCTCGGCAAGATGCGATTCTATAATGGTTCTGGCATGTGCGCCATCCGAAGTATCACCAAACTGAACACCAATTCCGGGTCGCCTGTTACCCTGTGCTCCAGGTGGCGTCACCCAAACGACCTTGCCCGGTATGGGTAAGCGTTCTTCTAGTTCCATGATCGTCAATAACAGGAAAACCTCGTCACCCAGGGCATAACGCTTGGTGCTTTGTACAAATAATCCACCGCCGCGAACAAAAGGCATATACGCACTATATAACGTTTGCCGGTCTTTGATTGATAGTGAAAGTATGCCCTGTTGCGCCATGCTCTTTACCTGTTATTTTGATAATGTTTGGAATTGTCTGCTTTTGCTCTCAGAAAACCTGTTCTGCCCATCTTATCAGCCAGGACTGCAAAAGTAAGTCCCCCCGTACCGGTGTCGCTGATAACTGCCGGTTCAAATCTGCCTGCTGTTGTAATTGTAATAAAGTTTTGCCACATAAATTCAATTTTTCAGGTAACCAGTTTACTGGTAATTCTGTCATTGTCGACCGAATGACCTCAGCGGTACACATGGATAACCAACGCCATAAATCCAAGTCATTCAGATCATCCAGGTTACTACTGACCATCGATACAGAGCCTGGCCTGCTAAGCAACAGTACCAGCCCCTCTCGAACCCGGCTATAGGCATCCAACTCGGGTGATTCGAGGTATTGTTGCGCTCGTAACGGACTCCCGCCTGCTGCCTGCAGTGCCGAGACGACTTCTGCCCGGGATTTTCCACTGCTGTTTTCCAACCATTTCTGGACCAACTGGCTGTCCGGCTGATTGATAACAATAGCCTGGCAACGACTTCGTATCGTTGCCGGCAGTCTGCCCGGGTTATTGCTGACCAGGATCAACACAGCATTACCGGCCGGCTCCTCAAGGCTTTTTAACAATGCGTTCGCGGCAGATTTGTTCATACACTCCGCGGGGTGAATAAAGGCCACTTTTCGTGTACTTATCGATGTCGTGAGATCGAGTTTCGATATCAGGCCCCGTACCTGGTCTACCTTGATAACCTCACTGTCTTCTTCAGGTTGCAGATTAAAGTAATCGGGGTGCGCTCCACCAGCAAGCAACTGGCAGGATCTGCAATTCTCACATGCACAGGCCTGATCTTCATTACATAAAAGCCTGGCTACCATAGCCCTGGCAAGTATCATTTTACCGCTGCCTGCCGGTCCCTCAATTATCAGGGCATGTGCAAGTCTGTCGGCGGTAAGCCTTTGTATAAAAAACGCCCAATGATCAAGCAACCACGGGAACATTTCGGAGTGACTCATTTCCTTTGGATCGATCATCCGCTAAACCGTGCTTTTAAAACACTCTCAACCTGCTGCCAGACATCCGATTCGCTCTGGCTGGCATCAATAACACTGAAGCGACTCGGATTGGCTGCAGCCCTTTCAAGATAGGCGTTTCTGACACGTTCGAAAAATTTGAGTGATTCAACTTCGAATCGATCCGCCTCCCCACGTCCGGCAACTCTCCGCATACCCAATTCGACAGGTATATCAAACAGAAGCGTCAAATCCGGCTCCAGTTCTTCGAGTACCAGTTGCTCCACAATACTCACTTTTCGCGCGCCCAGTTGCCGGCCACCTCCCTGGTAGGCGTAGCTGGCATCAGCAAAACGGTCACAGACCACAATTTTTCCATCCGTCAGTGCCGGTAAAATGACCTCATGTACCAATTGTGAGCGGGCCGCGAACATTAGCAGCAATTCAGCTACAGCATTCAGACCTGCATTGCGGGTATCCAGCAATACCTGTCGTATCTGTTCTGATACCACGGTGCCACCGGGTTCACGGGCTTCGACCACATCGTTCCCATGCGCCGACAACCATTCAACGATGCGTCGATGCTGGGTACTCTTGCCCGCCCCCTCGCCGCCTTCAAGACTAATAAAAAAGCCCTTTGATATCCCGCTCATTTCTCATTGCCTG
>CAYOGN010000100.1:0-5000 GCA_964403545.1 uncultured Gammaproteobacteria bacterium | reverse complement strand
GGATCTGAAACCATAGGTAAACGATACAAACACGTATGTCGCAAATAAAAGAAACGCGGTGATGAATGCGTTTTCCTTGGTCGCGAAGGCAAGTCCGGCCCAGATGCCGAACATACTCCAGGTCTTTAGTACCGAAGGTTTACGGGTCGCCGCGTACAGGCTCAATAGTGCTGCCGAAGCGGTAAATAACTCAATCAGGTCACTTCGAAAAAAACGGCCATAAAACAGGAATAAAGGTGATATCGTCACCAGCAATCCCGCCCACCATGCGGCACAGGCCCCAAAAGGCCGGCGAATGCGCCACGCAATCCAGAGCATCCCGACGCCAAATAGTGCGGTGGTCATTCTGGCGGTAAAATCACTATCGCCAAATATCAAAAAAATTCGACTGGCCAGAAAGTATAGGAAGGGCCCGTGATAAACCGGGTCGTAACGATATTCTCCATTGAATGCGAGTTGATAGGAAAAATGACCATGTATCCCTTCATCATGATGGAATGTACGATCACCGAGTCCCGCAAAATGCAATACAACAGACAAAACTATCAACGCCCACCAGGCAGCAGGTATTCGCCGTAAATCCATCATTGTATACGGATCACAAATCCCTGGCCGGCAGTGTACGATAGTTCTCCGGCGATTCTAATAGCGTTCAATGTTACGTCGGAAAGCCTTTCAAGCTCCATCGAACCGATGGCGATATAATTTATGTTTTCCTGAATAGCCAGATTTCGGATTGCAGCAGGTTCGGTGGCGCTATAGATCCTTCCGGCAATTTGTTCTCGTCGTTGCAACTCTTTTCCGATCGAAGAGCCACGCCATACGAATTGGTGCTGCGGCCATCCAAGATAGGACGAAACACCGGATGTGACAGAAAACCGTGCGGCCGAACTATATGCCGCACCCATTGATTCCAGCAAGGTTGCGTCGGGTTCAACAGTTGTTAAATAGTCGGTTATTGCACGATCCGTAGGTGTCATCCATTGATAACCATCCAGGCTGGCACGATTCCAGTTGACTTGAGCCAGCAATGCCAGCGGATGGACGCTGGCAACGACAACTAATCCCGCCAACACAAGTTGATAAAGAAATTTGCGTTTTATCCATTGCAATACCATGAAGGACAATGCGAGGGACAACAGTATCCATGACTGATAATAAAATTTAAAGACAGTATTGGCACGATAATATTGATTGCCATAGACGTCCACAACGTAGACGAACTCGGGAATCAGAAAAAGCGCTATCGCCATAACGGATAGCCCGATGGGAATACGACAATCTGTTGTCTTTGAAATGATAGCAATGTAAATCAATAAAATAATCAACCCGATGGATAGAACAATAACGGGCCTTTCGATCAAAGCGGCAAAGAGAAATGTGGTTGCCAATAGCCCCATAATTTGCACCTGGCGAACGGCGCGTTGAACCGGATCTTCCTGCAATACAATCAATGCATAAGCGATGACCGGAACAAATAGAATGCCGGCGTAGTAGGAAAATACCGGGAAACTGGTCCCAGAGTTGACCCACCCTAACCCGGTCACTGGGGCTGTATAAGCAGATAGAAATGGCAGGACAACCAGAATAGACGATGATGTAACAATAACGACAACCATCAGGTATTCCCGCCAAATCGGGATGTTCGGCCACAGTCGAACTGGTCCGAACAACACAAGACAGGTCGTAACGACCAAAGTCGCGGGATATGACCAGGGATTAGTCGCCAACACCAACCCGCACACTCCGCCGACAAAAAATATTTTTACCAGCGAAGTTTTTGTAATGTAAATATCCAGTCCCAGTAGCAAGGCAGATAACACCAGGGGCATTACCAACAGGTGAGAATGGAGATCACCTAACCAAAGAGTAAATAAAGGAAATTCCATAATGATGGTTTCATCCAGGCGAGTGGAGCGCCACATATCTACGGTGAGCAACTCTTTTGCAACCAGAAATTGCTGAAAACCATCATAGGTACCTGCAATTGCGCAAAAGAATACTGCTACCAGCCCACCAAAATTACTATTTGACAGCGTCTTGCCGATGAACCATGTCAACGAAAACACCATGCCACCAATTGTTGCCACGATCAGGTTATATACCGTGCCAGTTTCTATATGACTCAGTTTTGCAGGAATCGTCCATAACAATGCACCCCAATAGTAGTATGACAATTCAACTCCGCTTAACCAGAAGTCTGGAGGTGGTATTGATTCGGATCGGAGTAAACTGGTCAGAATACCAAGATCCATAAACTTTTCGGTATTCAAAATTTCCGGTCGATCAATTCTGATCAGCAAGACGAATACAAAACCAAGAAAGAATGCGACCTCGACTACACCAACACCTGTTCCACCGGGCCAACGTCGAATCAGATCGATGATCGACCACACCACCGCCAGAACAAAAAGAATAATCCCCACCTGCAACCACTGCCCGATACCGGACCAGCCCAGCCACCAGGCAACCAGCGTTATCAATGCAAGCCCAATAACCCGACCACCCGCCCACGCCACGCCCGTCCTGAATCCGCACCGAACTAACAGCCAGAAACCGAAAGCCCCCGACCCCAGCATCACCAGATACCACTTGAATATCACCAACAACATGGCTGACTTAATCCACCCTGCCCTGACCAGGTGTTGAGATTTCAAACCATTTTTTATTCATCCCTGCACCACCTCATAGATTACTACTTTAAAATTCTGATAAACAATTTTCAGGTTTCCGCTGACCACCAATGAATTAAATTTCTCCAGTCCAGTCTCGGGATAATAACTGCGTTCAAGGGGACCAATATAAATGAGGCCAACCTTATATTTTTGAATAAATTGAATTGCTTGCTGATCATCCGGATTTCGAAAAAACTGATCCAGATCAGCAATGCGATTGTCTACCACCTCAGTGGGTAAAATTGATCTGCTTTGGGTGACGTGGTAACGCCAACCGATGACCGCAGGTAATCCTGTGTTGACGGCAATACGATTGCCCCACAGATATTCATGCGCCGACCGGCCTTCTGCGATAACCGGTGTACCGATCACATTGTTCTGAATCCAGTGAATTGCCTGATAGTCCCAGTTTAAATAGAACGTTTGATTGTTTTCAATATGCTTTGCACCACGCATATAGTTAGAGCCATTTAGCCCAAAAGGTTGTGATGAATCCATTCTCTCTTTCAGGCGGGCTGGCGTTGCGAGCAAAGTGTAGCTAATTCCGGCCACCCCTGACAACGTCAACAGCATCCGCCAACCATATTTTTTCCAACGCTGCTGATTCCAACACCAGATGCGAACGACGGCTACCGCTGCGCAAATCCCCCATAATACCCAAACCTGGTAATAAAACTTGAAAACGGTATTGGATCGCCCGTAGTCATTGGCCAGCGTTACGACCTCTACACCAACCGTGATCAATGTTCCCAGCAACACCATTGCCGCCCAGGCACGTTCATCGGTGCTAAGACGATGATTCAAAGTTAAGCCAAGCGCAATTAATCCGACCGGAATCGCGGCAACCAAAATGGGCAGCACTGCAATGGAAAACACGAATACCAGCAAACCTCCCAGAGATACCGGAAGCCAGAAAATTGCTCCGGCAGGAACGCTTTTCCCAATTTTGTTCGGCACTAAAAACGGTAACGAATCTCTGATTCGTAACCATAATAGCAAACTGATGGGGAGCAGGAACAATCCGTGTATCAACAGATAGTCACTGATCGGTGTGCGAGATCCACGCCACAATTGGAAACCGTTGTAACCGGTTGCAAAATGTTCTCGAAAAGGCATGGTAAACAGCAGGATTGTGAACAAATATACCAGGGAGCCATAAAAAATCGCGTGATGTGTCTGCGCTGGTTTTTGTCGATGGATTCCGGCGATCAGTGCAACCAGTGCAAGAGCGGCATAAGTTGGAAAATCCCAGGCATTCGCCATCATCAAGCTACCGACTATCGCACCTCCAATGACCAGCAAACAAATATTTTTCAGGCGGGTTCCCGAGCCTGAAATTAATACTGGCGGCGATCGCCACCAAGACAAAGATAACCCCAGAACAAGCGTTGTTAATGGCAGGGCCATAAAGTGGGCGTGTAAATCTCCATACAATAGGGTAAAAAAAGGAAACTCCGTAATTGGTGTAGGCTCACCCTTGGCCACGGTGATGACACGCGTTGCATTCCAGAACCATTCATAACCGGGATAGTGCAGGGATCCGCTCACTGTTGACAGAAAATCTATCATTCGCTGAAACAATATCTTCACTTCAACCAGATTCCCGCTTAGCAATACCAGCATCACAGACAGCATTGAGACACGGACAGGATACTTTGACCGTGCACCCAAACTGTAGCCCACGCTAAATACACCGCAAGCTGCCAACGCATAGATCATGGCCATCGCAATTTGATATCCTGCGTCAGGGACGATGCCAAACAGTTTAATTGGTAGAGCGGCTATGACGAATCCAAAGTAATAATAGTTAATATACCCGCCGGAGAAAAATGGATCATAGGGTGGAAAATAATCAGACTTTAATACCGCATTTAAATAAGCGAAGTCCATTGGCTTCTCGCCGCCAAACCATTGGTGCCATAAATCCGGATTAAACCACCTCAATGTCAGGGCAACCAGAAATGCGAACATAAATACGAACTCTCCGGCCAATATCAATTTACCGTGCAATCGCAGGTATGCCAATAAGTCTTTGCGTATGTTCCATGCAGAAAGCAGACTAACGCCTCCCAGTACAGTCAACCACAATAAAATTCCTGAAGTACTGAATCGAATGATTTCCAGGCTTGCCAGGAGCCATACCCCCATTGATGTGAGTAGAACCGCAAATACTCTGGACATCACTATCCCACGATCTGCCAATCCAGAAAACATTCTGTAGCTGACAGGCCACATGATCCATCCGATCAGACTGATAAACAGGTAAACCATTGCAACCGAAGCAAATGTGTTCAGGTTATGCCATTTTCCCCGATCAAATAGTGC
>CAYOGN010000099.1:0-7991 GCA_964403545.1 uncultured Gammaproteobacteria bacterium | reverse complement strand
CGCCGCTGCTGTCAAACTTCACCCCTATTGCGTGTAGCTGATCTACCCCGAGCTTTGGTTTGGCACGTTTGCTGATTTTTTCCCGCGCTGGCTCCGGGATGTTCGAACCAACCGAAGCAAATATTCCCTGCCCTTCTGTCCACCCATGGATAGCCAGGTAGTTCGCCACGCTACCGATGGCGTCCTCAACTTCATTCACCAGATCACGCTTGCCGTTGCCATTGAAATCAACGGAATACGCCTGGTAACTGCTTGGCATAAATTGAGGAATACCGATAGCACCGGCGAATGAACCCAGCACACTTCCTGGCGCAATATTTTCATCCCTTGTGGTATTCAAAAAAGTCCGTAGTTCAGAGCTGAAAAATTTACTGCGACGGGGAAAGTCTGCAGTCAGGGTGACCAGGCTATCCAGCACTCTTCGATTTCCCATTCGGGTTCCGTAATGGGTTTCTACACCGATCAGAGCAACGATCACTTCTGCGGGAACGCCATAGGCTTCTGTTGCCGCTTCCAGCGTAATTATGTTTTTCTGCCAGAAGTTGACACCGAGATCGATTCGGTCCTGATTGATAAATATTTTTCGGTATTTATACCATGGTAAAGCCTCATACTGGCGATTCATCAGGTCTACCGTTTTCTGATCTACATTGGCTTCTGAAAGCACGCTCACCAACTGCTCCCGCGGATAGCCGTCCTCACGGGTCATGGTTTCAATTAATTCCATCAGTGCAGGGTAACTATTGACATCCAGTGCACGGACCGGTCCGGTAGTCGCGATCAGGATTACAAGTAGCAGGGAAAGGCTGGTATTTTTCATCGCATTGATAATATTTTTTTGTGGCCCTGAATACTCAAAAGCATACCAAAACCAATCATCAGGGTAACCATTGAAGTTCCTCCGTAGCTTATCAGTGGTAACGGAACGCCAACCACTGGAAGAATACCCGATACCATTCCGATATTGACAAATACATAAAAGAAAAATGTCACCGATAATGCGCCCGCCAATAGACGAGAATAGGTATCATGGGCATAAAAAGCAATCATCAGTCCGCGAAAAACCAGAAACAGATATAGACTGAGTAACAGCAAAACACCCATCAGGCCAAATTCTTCGGCAAAAACAGCAAATATAAAGTCGGTAGATCGTTCAGGTATGAATTCTAACTGGGACTGGGTTCCCGCCAGCCACCCTTTACCGTTTACGCCACCCGAACCAATAGCGATCATAGATTGAATAGTGTGGTATCCCGCCCCCAGTGGATCTTTCCAGGGGTCAAACAGGGTCAAAATTCGACGTTGCTGGTAAGCGTGGAGGACAAATACCCAAAGAATTGGCGCCGCCGCGCCCACAACCAGAACCACCGCTGCAATCAACTTCCAGCCGATACCAGCCAGAAAAATCACCATAATCCCGGTGGACGCAATCAGGATTGCAGTGCCCAGATCCGGTTGCAGCGTCACCAAAACTGTTGGCAGTAGCACGATACAAACTGAAACTATAAGGTATGGTGTTTTAGGCGGCAAGGTCGACCTGGTCATGACCCAGGCAACCATCATCGGCACTCCAAGCTTCATGATTTCCGCCGGTTGAAACCGAAACAACCCTAAATCAATCCAGCGCTGGGCGCCCTTTCCGATGAACCCAAACCCCAGAACAATGAATAACAGTAACAGCCCCAGTCCATAAACATAGGGAGACCAGAGCATCAGTGATCGTGGCGAAATTCTGCTAAACACAAGCATCAAAAATATTGCAAAGCCAATACGAAGTAATTGCCGGAACAACAGTGCAGTATTTTCTCCACCGGCGCTGAAAATCACGATGATACTGAGGGAGAGCAACATTAGAATAGTCGCAATTAACGGCATATCCAGGGATGGGGTTGAATCAGATCTCGCCATCTTTAGCCCGTTTTACTGGATTCAGGAGACGGCGCAGGCTCGGCAAATAATTTCAGCCGTTCAAGAAGATAATAATCGATCAGTTTTCGCGCAATAGGGGCTGCAGTACGACTACCGCTACCACCGTGCTCAATGATTACAGCAATGGCTATTTTTGGCTGCTCCAATGGGGCAAAACCAATAAATAGTGAGTGATCCCTGAATTTTTTTGCGGTAGTTGCTTCGTTATAAACTTCATTCTGAGCGATACTTACTACCTGGGCAGTCCCTGTTTTCCCGGCCTTCTGGTATTTGATATTACGACCGATCCGCCTTGCGGTCCCTCTTTTGCCGTGTACCACATCGTGCATTCCACCAATAGCATATTCGTAGTCACCTTCGCCCCTGGTTTTAACATAACCGGTGAATTGTGGTTCCAGCTTCTCCTGGGTCTGATTTTGTGGATTTTCAATGGTGGTCAGAAAGCGTGGCGTTACCTGCTTCCCACGATTGGCTAGCGTCGCCGTTGCCGCAGCCAGCTGTATAGGGGTCACCAGCATATATCCCTGCCCTATACCGGTGATGATGGTTTCACCTGGATACCAGGTCTGGTCACGCACCCTACGTTTCCATTCCCGGGAGGGCATTAAACCTGTGGGCTCATTGAGCAAATCGATCCCTGTAACCTGGCCAAAACCAAATCGACTCATGCCATCGTGCATCTGATCAATACCGAGTTGTTTGGCGAGCCGATAAAAATAAACATCGCAGGATTGCTCAATACTACCTCGGGCATCCAGCAGTCCGTGTCCGGATTTTTTCCAGTCCCGATAACGGTGTTTCCGCCCTGGCAGACGATAAAATCCAATGCAATTAATGGTTTTATCGGGATCGAGTCCATTGTCCAGACCAACCAGTGTCATAAATCCCTTGATGGTGGAACCGGGTGCATAACGACCGTAGAGCGCACGATTGAGCAGCGGCAGTCGTTCGGAAGCCCGTAATTCGGAATAATCCTGTTTACTGATTCCGTTAACAAATGGATTGGGATCATATCCGGGTACGCTGGCAAATGAAAGTACGTCTCCCGTTTCTGGTTCAATGGCGACCACTGCACCCTCGAATCCTTCAAGGGCCTCGATACTTTTTTGCTGTAGTTTGATATCCAGACTCAGACGAATGGTTTTGCCAGCGTCCGGCGCAACTATTTCCAGGCTGCGAATTATTTTACCATGGGCATTGGTTTCGAGGCGCTCGTATCCGGATTTTCCCAGCAGAGAATGTTCATAATATGCCTCGATGCCGGTCTTGCCGATGTATTCAAGTCCGCGGTACTGGTCACTATCAATTTCCTCAAGATTATCAGCACTGATTCGTCCGACGTAGCCAACAACGTGAGCAGTTAACTCTCCTTCAGGATAATTTCTCTGTAGTCGGGCTTTCAATTCTGCACCTGGATGCCGGTACAAATCCACTGCGAGGCGCGACGCTTCCTGCTCGCTCAAGTTTGCCCGTAATGTCTGGCGTTCAAACGAGGGGCGTCTCTTAAGCAAAGTTCGAAACCGTTCCAGATTGTCTTCAGACAGTTCCACCAGTTGCCCCAGTTCCCGCAGTAAAAGATCCATATCATCCACCCGATCCGGTAAAATTTCCAGGTTATAGACACGAAAATTTTGCGCCAGGATTTCCCCACCACGACCATAGATAAGACCTCGAACGGGTGGTAGCGGAACCAGGTCAATTCGATTGTTCTGCGCCAGCTTTGCAAACCGCTGGTGTTGAGAAGTCTGGAGGTAGCCAACTCTGAAAACCAGTAACAGCGCCATCAGAATAATACCGACAGAGGTCAGTACTATTCGTCCGTGTACTATTTGACTTTCGAGCAGATAATTTCGAACAGGGATCATACTTCTGTTGTTAGCCTCCTGTGGTCGTCAGAAATAACTTAACTTATACGACTTCGTTGTCTCAGAAATCTAAGGATGGTGTAGACAACAGGCCAGACTAGCGCCGTTGTTAAAGCGGCCTGCCAATAAACGAGATGTACAGGAGTATCATTGGTCAATTGAAACATCCAGCTAACGAATGCGATTTCTGTTGCACTGATAAAAAATACAAAAATACATTGCTGCCACAGAGGATACATCCGCATCCGTCGATGCACACTAACTCCCACCATCGCCACAAACGCCTTGGTAACAGCGTGAATGCCGAACAATGTGTGTAAAAGCAGATCCAGTACTAATCCCACCAGCCATCCGGTTCCTACTCCTATTCTATCCGGTATCGCCAGGCACCAGTATAAAAGAACCAGGGTAACCCACTGCGGTACCGCAAATCTCATCCAGTCAGGATAGGGAATCACCGTAAGCAACATTGCGACAATCCAGGATAACGGTACAATCCAGAAATTTTTACCTTTTCCCGTTTTCCTCACTATCATTGCCGTGACAACCTTTGGCTATCCCACACCAGTAATACCTGTTTTACAAAGTCAATTTTTGCCGTAGTAATGGCGTTAATACTGAGAAATGCCTGATTCGCATCGGTCACAATTTCCTCCACCTCTGCTACTTTGTAACCCGCTGGAAAACGTCCTCCCATACCGGATGTGACCAGAATATCGCCTTTACGAATATCTGCCTGTCGCGATAAATATGGGACTCCGACATGATCTGCTTCACCCTGGCCATGAACGATGGTGCGCATGCCGTTACGTTGAACCTGTACCGGTATGCCATGACTGCGATCGGTGACCAGAATAACAATACTCTGATAAAGATTAACTTCAGATACCTGTCCCAGGACGCCATCCGGTGCAATCACTGGCTGGCCAACAAACACACCAGCTTCACTGCCACGGTTGAGGATAATCCGGTGAGTAAACGGTTCCAGACCAGCGTTTACGATGCTGGCGAGGATTACCTGGTCTTCAGACCTTTTCGCTGCGGCGAGTAATTTCGACAGACGGTTATTTTCCGCAACCAGGGCATCGTATCTCTGCAATTGACTTTCCAGCATCAATTGTTTGCCGCGTAACTTCCTGAGATCCTCATATACCGAGTTATCAGGGTAATAAGACCGCGCAAGCTCTGATACCTTCTCAGGTAATGTTGTTACGGAGTGAAACGGGATGGTCACCAGAGAAGCCCATGATCGCACAATTTTCAGGGTATCACTTCGATGATCAACGATCATGAGGCCAAAAGAAAGTATGGCCAGAAACATAAACCGGTATAGCGAGCTGACCTGCCGTAAAATCATTGTGGCTGATTTTGGATTGATCCTTGTGCGTTGGAGTACTGATCAGTAGTGACTAAGGGCACCTTTTCTATTAGCCTGCGTCTAATATGGACAATTTGGCTCAGCCGTCGTTTGCAAATACATCACCGAGCATATCCATTTCCTCGAGTGCCCTGCCACACCCTCGGGCGACGCATGTCAGTGGCTCTTCCGCCACCACTACCGGCAACCCTGTATCCTGCATCAGTCTGCGATCCATATCTCTCAACAACGCGCCCCCGCCAGCGATAACCATACCTTTTTCACCAATATCTGCACTTAACTCCGGCGGGGTTTTTTCCAGCGCCTGACGAATAGCCTGGACAATCAGCTCCAGCGCGTCGCCGATGGCGTCATAAATTTCTTCACTGGTAATGACCAGACTACGCGACATGCCCTCAGAAATATCCCGGCCTTTGATTTCCATTTCCATATGATCAGACTCGGACCACGCAGCCGCGATGGTTTGTTTGACCCGTTCTGCGGTTGCTTCTCCAATCAAAACGCCGTGACGCCGACGGATATAATTGATGATGGCATCGTCGAATGTATCACCGGCTACACGTAATGAATTCGAATACACCATGCCACCCAGTGACAAAATTCCAACTTCTGTGGTACCCCCACCGATATCAACTACCATGGAGCCGGTGGGTTCAGCGACCGGCAGATTAGCTCCAATGGCCACAGCCATGGGTTCCTCAATGAGATACACCTCTCTGGCACCGGCACTGGTGGCGGATTCGCGAATGGCCCGGCGCTCCACCTGGGTTGATCCACATGGAACACAGATAATAATGCGCGGACTGGAAAAAAAACGATTTTCCTGTACTTTGCGAATGAAATACTTGAGCATGTCTTCCGTGACATTGAAATCGGCAATCACGCCGTCTTTCATCGGCCTGATCGCGCGAATTGACCCGGGGGTTCTACCCAGCATGAGTTTTGCATCCTGGCCCACAGCAAGAACGCTCTTGCCAGAGCTGCCGTCGGTCGCGCTTTTTATTGCCACCACCGAAGGCTCGTTCAGGATAATACCCTTGTTGCGGACGTAAATGAGCGTATTCGCGGTTCCCAGATCAATGGCAAGATCATTGGAAAAAAAGCCAGCCAGGCGTTTAAGCATCGTAATTTTTTAATTGCGAAAGGGGTTAAAATCTGAGGAAAATTCTGACGCGCTAGCTTAACAACGGAGGACATACTATTCAACAGCACAAAGCTATGGTAAGTTGCTGTGGAAATCATGTAATTTATCAAAACCGATAATCTTCCATCAACTGAAAAACCATTCCGGAAATGTCTTTAAACAGCCAACAAGTGACCCATATCGCGCGACTGGCGCGACTAAAAACGGACCCGAAAAAGTCTGAATACTATGCCAGTCAACTGAATCGGATCATGAACCTGGTCGAGCAAATGAATGCGATCGACACCAGCGAAACAGAGCCGATGTCGCATCCGCAGGATGTGGCGCTAAGGCTGAGAGAGGATAAGGTGACCGCGGAAAATCTTCGGGACGCCTATCAGGCCATTGCGCCAGATGCGAAGGATGGATTTTATCTGGTTCCCAAAGTGATCGAGTAGTTCTTTCATCGACCCAATATCAACACCAGTCCATTAGCACTAGAGGGCGCGCTCGAATACCCCGTCCTTTTGCCGACTTTGAGCGACTAGCGACTACTGTACGCCAACGATCCGCATCCGTAATAACATCCTGAGAAAGCCGACAGCTCCGTCGCCACAGAGAATTCAGCATTATCAATACTATGCACGAAAAAACCATCGTCGAACATTCCACTTCGCTTGCAAGCGGAGATTACAGCAGTGTCGAATTAACCCTTCATTTTCTGGATCGTATTGAGAATAATAAGGATCTCAATACATTTATTACGGTTACCGGGGATCAGGCCCTTGAGCAGGCTGCCAGGGCCGACAAACGCATCAGGGATGGCGATACCACCGTATTAACCGGCATACCCATCGCCCACAAAGATCTGTTTTGTACCCGGGGCGTTTTAACTTCCTGCGGCTCACGCATTCTTGAAAATTTTATCTCGCCATACAATGCAACCGTTATTGACCGTTTAAATGATGAGGGCATGGTGATGCTCGGCAAAACCAACATGGATGAGTTTGCAATGGGATCATCCAATGAGTCAAGCTATTATGGGATTGTGAAAAATCCCTGGGACACCGCCCGGGTACCGGGTGGCAGTTCCGGTGGTTCGGCGGCAGCGGTGGCTGCCAGACTGGCGCCGGTAGCCACTGCAACAGATACCGGAGGTTCAATCCGGCAACCCGCAGCATTCTGTGGCCTGACTGGTATCAAGCCAAGTTACGGACGGGTTTCGCGCTATGGAATGGTGGCATTTGCTTCATCGCTGGATCAAGGTGGGATACTGACTCGAAATGCCGAGGACGCTGCCCATGTACTCCAGGCCATGAGCGGATTTGACCGTCGTGATTCCACTTCTCTCGAAATTCCCGACCCTGACTACCTGTCCGGATTGAGTGATTCCCTTGCCGGTAAAGTCATTGGCCTTCCTGTGGAGTTCTTTGGTAATGGAGTCGACTCTGACGTCGCCGAAGCCATTCAGAATGCTATCCGTGAGCTTGAGGCCCTGGGGGCGAAAACAGTAGAGATCAAGTTACCTCATAGTGAACTGGGTATCCCCTGCTACTATGTAATCGCCCCCGCCGAGGCGAGCTCGAATCTGTCACGATTTGATGGCGTTCGATTCGGCTTTCGTGCCAGAGAATACGAAGATCTGAACGATATGTATGAGCAGACCCGGGCACAGGGATTTGGTGAAGAAGTTCAG
>CAYOGN010000098.1:0-2775 GCA_964403545.1 uncultured Gammaproteobacteria bacterium | reverse complement strand
GCAACGCCCATGTTGCGCAATTTCCAGACTATCCTGTTCGGGCGGCCTGGCGCGTCGGTAGGTGTTCTTACCTGAACGATCACCCGGTCGATAAAAGTAAACAGGTAATAGGAAATGGAAGCAGGGCCGGATAACAATTCAGGCAGTGATTCAATGAACTCTTCTATAGTCGATTTTTCATGAACAATAGAAATGGGCTGAATTTTCCTGACCTGGAAGCTTACTTCGGTGACGATACCCAACAGGCCATATGATGATCGTGCGATCCGGAGCATTTCGGGCTGATCGCCATCGACGGTAACAACACTGCCGTCTGCTTTGACCATGGTCATTGAGTTGCAATAGGAACTGATTTGACCGTATCCATCAGGAAAGGCGGCATCTTTACTTGCACAACAGGCCGCACTACCCATGGTGACGTTGCCGATTTCCAGATTGATGAAAAATTCCAGACCCTTGCGCTCGAGTTCAACGGATACATCTATGAATAATGCGCCCGCCTGCACCCGCACCAGGTCATCTGTAATTTCAAGAACCTTACGCATATTGTCCAGCCGCACCATCGTGCCGTCGTCAGCACGCGCACAGTCGCTGGTCGAGTGATATGAGCCATAAGGCCTTAACGGTGTGGGATAGGTATCGCTATCCCGGACAATGGCTGCGAGTTCCTCGGCACTGGACGGATGGACAATGTTTTTCGGTTCGGAATGAACCGTATGCGACCAATTGATAACCTTCGGCAAGACTTTCTCTCCGTTCAGAGCTTAATCATTTGAAACGATAGCTTACCTGTAAAGCATACGACCGGGGTTGCTCTACCAGGGCATAAAACCCCGGTGCTCCGAAACTGCTACCGGCCAGAGGGACATCGCTGGCGTAGCTCAGCACAGCCTCATCTGTCATGTTCCTGACAATCCATGCCAGTTCCCACTGGTTATCCGCAAATGAAACTGCAACCCGCCCATTCAGCTTGGTATAACTGTCCTGAACAGCCCGGGGGTCCAGCGTTGATGTCAACATATAGCTATCGGTGAAAATGACATCAAGCACCGCATTGAAGTAATTCCCGTTACCAAATGGCATTCCATAATCTGCACTTACTGTGCCCGAATAATCTGCGACAAACTGGTTGGTTTGCCCTTCATAACTACAGTTGATCCCATCAGCCGCGTCCGCGGGTTTGCCAAAATAGCATTGCCCTGTAAATTCTTTAAATTCAAAATCGGTAAATGCCAATGAGGCACTTAGCAGCAGCCGCTCTGTGGCACGCCACCTTCCATCTATTTCAATGCCTTTGGTAGTCGCACGGGCTGCGTTACCTACATTAAACCCCAGCGTACCGTCATAGGTACTGACCTGCATATCGTCAAATTCTGTGTAGAAAAGTGCCACATTCAGGTCGGCACTGCCGTCAGCGAATGACATTTTGTTGCCAAACTCAAAGCTATCCGCCTGCTCTCCACCGAACTCGAATGAGCCACCATTTTCAGGAGAATTATTTGATCTGGCATCAAACCCGCCCGACTTGTCTCCTCTGGAGAATGATGCATAGCCCATTGAGCTGTCGCTGAAATCATGTTGCACATTAATCGAAGGCAAAAAGCGTGTTTTATCAATATCGCCCGAAAGATTGTGGTTGGTAATATTGAACAGTCCTGCGAAAATTCCCTGCACGAACGGCTGGAGCGGTGCTGGAATCGGGTCGAAATTAATGTCCGTAATGGTCAGCTGTCGTGCGCCCTGCTTCTCGTTCTTGGTAAGGCGTGCACCAAATGTCATTCTCGTACGGTCGTTGATATTCCAGGTACCCTGGGCAAAAACCGCAAGTGTGTCTGAGTCCTGATTCAGGGTACGCGGAGTTGCGGTGTTTGCGACCAATGCGCCCGCACCTTCACCCGCCAGCGCATCAACCACCGGCACAAGCACGCTGCTGCCATTCACGAATATCGAATCGAAAAAATTGAGATCGTTGGTTTCATAGAAAACACCGGCAATATAATCCAGATTTTCTCCGCCAGGTGATGTTATGCGGAACTCCTGACTGAATTGATCATAGTCCTCGGTGAATAACGCAGAAAAGACATTACCACCGGTAAAATCACAGTCACAAAGCTCTTCATACTCATAGGCCGAATAACTGGTGATGCTCGTAAAGGTCAGATCGCCCCAACCGTAATAATTGGCCGTCAGCACGAATTCTTCAGTTTCGTTATAGCTGTAGTCACCATTCGATGACCGTTGAAAATCCTGGAAGTTATTCGCGACACTCACATCCTGCCCGAATATCTGCAAAATCGTTGCATAGTTAAGTCCGGCAAAAGGACCACCTTGAGCAACCCTGTCCTGCACCACTTCAATCTGGCGCCCATCAACATCAAATGTTCCGGATTCAACTTTTAGCCGGAAATCCAGATCATCACTAACGTCCCAGTCAAGGGTGCCCCTGACAACGGTTTCATCCCGCTGCCCTTCCAGGCGACCCAAAGTAAGATTGTTGACCCAGCCATCTATGTCTCGGGAACGTACCGCTAACCGGCCTCGTACATTCTCGGACAGGGGCCCGGAAATAACGCCTTGAATCGTTTTCTCTTCGGCGTCAGGTTCGTAAAAAATACTGAATTTGGCCTCAAATTCTTCGGTAGGTTTCGCTGTGGAAATATTCAATGCCCCAGCAATACTGTTCTTACCGAACAAAATAGATTGAGGACCACGCAGGACCTCCACACGCTCGATATCGAGAAACGGCATGCGTGACTGCTGGGCACGACCGTGGTA
>CAYOGN010000097.1:0-45675 GCA_964403545.1 uncultured Gammaproteobacteria bacterium | reverse complement strand
CAAGTATTGGCCCCAATTGCGTCATCCGGAACGCGCGTATTGGCGATCATTGCCGGATCAATGCCAACAGCTTGATCGAGCACGCAGAAATTGGCCATCATTGCAGAATTGGCCCCTTCGCCAGGCTGCGGCCCGATACCGAACTGGCCGACCACGTTGCCATCGGCAACTTCGTGGAAGTCAAGAAAAGTCAAATTGGAACGGGCTCCAAGGTAAACCACCTGGCTTACATCGGTGACAGCACAGTAGGAACAAATACCAATATTGGCGCTGGTGTTATTACCTGCAACTACGACGGGGCCAACAAACACCAGACCATTATTGGAGACAATGCCTTTATTGGTTCCGATAGCCAGTTGGTGGCGCCGGTACGCATTGGTGATGGCGTTACCGTTGGCGCGGGATCGACGATCACCCGCGACATAGAATCAGATGCGCTGGTTGTCTCCCGGGCACCTCAGAAATCAATCCCGGACTGGAAGCGCCCCATTAAAAAATAAGGGATAACGGCTTGCATTCGAAAACCAGAATTCTTCTCCCTGGCGCCATGTCTGACAGGTCTGCAGCTGCTACATTGGCGAGGAGATTGAGAACACCCGCCAGGTCATCAAATCAGCTGGCTGGTCAATTCGGCCTGCCGGTAGAAAAAGTAACCTGAAAGAAACCAAGGTTACGCGCCGCATTCATCGCCTGTACCACCGATTCATGAGTGGCGAGTCTGTCTGCACGAATTACCACGATCGGGTCTCGTAACTCCCCGGCTGCAGATTTAATCGCTCTTTGCAGGGTCGCCTCGCTGGTATTGATCAGCTCCCTCGGCTCTTTTTCTTCCGGCCCCTGTACGGCAAATTGGCCGATATCGGATATCTGGATAGTGAGGGATTTATCCTCCGGCGAAGCCTGCTCGGATGAGGTCGCTTCCGGGAGCTTTAATTTAATCTGGGCTTCACGGGAAAATGTCGTGGTCACCATAAAAAATATCAGCAGCAGAAACACCACGTCAATGAGTGGTGTCAGATTGATTTCTGCATCTGAATCATCATTTTTATTCCGAAAACGCACTTAACTTTCCTGTTGCAGAATTTTCATAAACTTGAGCGCCTGTTGCTCCATATCCACCGTGAGTTCATTTACCTTGCCCTTGAAATATCGATAAAACATCAGACTGGGAATACCCACCGATAATCCTGCTGCAGTGGTTACCAGCGCCTCTGAAATACCCTCGGCCAGTGCCTGGGGGTCGCCAACTCCGAAGGTAGTAATGGCGGAGAATACTTTTATCATCCCTATGACGGTTCCCAGAAGACCGAGCAATGGCGTGATGTTGGCAATGGTACCAAGGGTTTGCAGGTGTTTTTCCAGATCATGCACGACCAGACGCCCGGCTTCTTCGATAGTTTCTTTAATAACCACCCGATGTTGATTGGGATTGCGCAAGCCCGCCGCCAGCACTCTGCCGAGCGGGGAATTCTCCTCAATATCGTTGATAACTTTGGTTTCCAGGTCTCCTTTTTGCAATAGTTTGCGGATTTTATCCAGCAACTCTGGTGGTGAGACATCTTTTGATTTAAGGGCGATAAATCGTTCGAGGATAATCGCCAGGGCGATCACAGAACACAGCAGGATTGGCCAAATCAGGAATCCGCCAGCTTTCAGTAGTTCAAACATTCTTGGGTCAGGGATTGGGTGCCAGGTAGGCTATCAATTATCACATTGATAGCGCATGAGAGAAAGTGTCCATTCGATGGGCGGGCTAACCTTCGCAACGTCGCATTCCACTGTACGACTATGCGATAAACCCACCAATCAATGCACGTTTTGCTATCATTGCAGGAAGACAATATAGATCAAAGCCATGAGTCTATACCAGCGCATATATCAGGTCACTAAACGTATTCCATCTGGCAACGTCACCAGCTATGGTCGTATTGCCCGAATGGTGAATACAACAGCAAGACAGGTTGGCTATGCCATGGCTGCGTTAACTTCAGATCAGGAGGTTCCCTGGCACCGTGTAATCAACAGCAAGGGAGAACTCAGTGCGCGCAAGGGTGGCAAGGTGGACAGCAGACAACGAACCCTGTTGCTGGAAGAAGGCGTCGTTTTTGATCAGCATGGACGTATCGATTTTGACCAGTTTGGCTGGATTGAAGCTGAACTCCCTTATTTTGACAAAAATACTCAATGATCGGGGATATCCAATGAACGGGCGTTTAAACAACACTGGCAAAATACGCGAACAAGGTAAATTGCCAACATTCTGCGTCATCTGTTTTTTATTGGCTGGTTATTCTTTACCGGGATTTGGAGAAGATTCCATCCAGCTTGTAGTCACCGGCAGCAATCGCGCAATTGTGCTTTTTAACCAGGAACGTCTGGTGCTGTCGGTGGGATCCACAGACCATTCCCGGGTCACCCTGATTGAAGCCGATAGCGAGCGAGCAGTACTTGAGGTAGATGGCAAGCCGGTTGTACTCGCAACCGGAAGCGTAGCAGCGCCCATTCTTCAGGAATCCGAACCAGTGGAAGATTTCGGAGATGATACTGTAGTAACACTGTGGGCGAACTCGAGAGGGTTTTTCTTCGCCCATGGCCGGGTTAACAGGCGATCTACCCGTTTCCTCGTGGATACCGGTGCCGATACCGTAACTTTTAGTAGCGTCCAGGCAGACAGGCTCGGGATTGACTACAAAAATGGGCGCAACGGCTACGCGTCTACTGCTTCGGGGGTGGCCCGGCTGAAGTCTGTGACCCTGGATCGTGTGAGTATCGAAGGCATTACGCTGCAAAATGTTGCGGCCAATGTAATCCTTGGCCAGTTTCCTGAAGTCCCTCTTCTCGGCAGCTCTTTCCTGAATAAACTGAATATGGTGCGCTCAGGTAAAAAAATGGAATTAAGAAAACATTAATGCAGTGTATTCAATAGCAATTCGATGACCGCCAAACTTCCCGGGATTATTATCACCGTTGGTGAGCCTGCTGGCATTGGGCCTGACATTGTCATCAAGGCGCTACAGGAAAGTATTCCGGCGGCGGTTGTGGTATTGGCTGATCCGCAGGTGATGACGGAAAGAGCGGCAAAAACTGAAACCGAAATCGACCTGGTAGAGATTACTCCGGAAACTGAGCCGCCGCCCCATCGCCCCGGACAGCTCTGCATCATGTCAATACCATGTCCCAAACCGGTGATTGCCGGAGTACTTAATCCGGATAACAGTTGCCAGGTAATTCAGTGTATCGAAACAGCTACCGACTTGTGCCTGCGGGAAAAATATCAGGCGATGGTGACGGCGCCAGTACATAAAGCCATTATCAACCAGGCAAATTTTGCTTTCTCCGGCCATACTGAATGGATTGCAAAGCAATGCGGCAGCGAACGCCCGGTAATGCTGCTGGCGGACAAGCGGCTAAGGGTTTGCCTTGCAACCACTCACCTGCCATTGTCCAGGGTCCCCGAAGCCATTACCGGAAGCCTCCTGCAGCAGGTGCTGCGGATCATGGATCGTGACATCGGCCGCCTGTATGCACTGGACAAACCAAGGATTGGAGTTTGCGGGCTCAACCCCCATGCCGGTGAAGGCGGCTATTTGGGGCGCGAGGAGATCGACACCATCGCCCCTGTCATCGAAATGCTCAACCATCAGGGTCTCAATTTGGTGGGGCCACTACCCGCGGACACGGCGTTTACCCGGCATCAACTGCAGTCACTGGACGCAGTGCTGGCCATGTATCATGATCAGGGATTGCCGGTCATTAAACACCAGGGGTTTGGCGAAGTGGTCAACGTGACCCTGGGGTTACCGATTATTCGTACGTCGGTGGATCATGGTACTGCTCTCGATCTCGCGGGTACCGGTAGTGCCAGCGCATCCAGTCTTATCTCGGCCATAGGGCTGGCGATAGAATTTATCGGTAACCAATGACGAACAAAAGCTCTTGAACGCCAATCAGCACATTCCACGGAAAAGATTTGGCCAGCATTTCCTGAAAGACCAGCAAATTCTGCATCGAATCGTGAATGTATTTGCGCCCCGGGACAATCAGAATCTGGTGGAAATTGGTCCCGGACTGGGCGCTCTCACGGCATTATTGCTGGCAAGAACAAAACAGCTGACGGTTATCGAACTGGATCGGGATCTGGTACCAATACTGCGCAAGCGATACAGCGAACAGCAGCTCACCATTCACCAGATGGATATTCTGCAATGCGATCTCGCCACCATCCATCGCCACAGGACCGATCAGGGGCTGCGCCTCATCGGCAATCTGCCCTACAATATTTCCACCCCTTTGATATTTCATCTGCTGGATCAGATCGATCTCATTGATGACATGTTGTTTATGCTGCAAAAAGAGGTGGCTTTAAGGCTTGCGGCAAAACCCGGCAGTAAACAATACGGCCGACTTTCGGTAATGACCGCACTCGATCTTGAATGTGAATGTGTGTTCGATGTTTCCCCCGAGGCCTTCGATCCACCACCAAAGGTAGCGTCGACGATCATCAAAATCTGGCCGAAAGCGGACCGCTGTACTGATATTGACCGCAGGGTTCTCAATAATCTGGTCACATCGGCTTTTGCCCAACGCCGTAAAACCCTACGCAACGCACTGGGGAAAATGGTTACTGGTGAACAATTCGAAATGGCCTGCATTGACCCTTCGCTGCGCGCAGAAGCCATTTCACCTGCGGATTATATTCGACTATGCAGAATTCTGGGTGGATAAACTATCCTGTAATCCTGGCAATCCGTTCATTGTTTGTTTTATCCACTGCTCTACTTCCGCATTGATTTCCCTGGTCTTTCGACCCTCGGTCCTGATCACTTTACCAATCACAATCTCTACCGTGCCGGGATATTTCATAAAACTGTTTTTGGGCCAGAATAACCCGGCATTGTGGGCTACAGGAATCACCATGGCACCCGTTTTCGCCGCCATGATGGCGCCCCCAACCTGAAACTTTCCAGGTTTTCCGGGTGGCGTCCGGGTACCCTCTGGATAGATCACCGGCCATCGTCCTTCCGCCAATCGCTCAGCGCCCTGTTTAACTAGCTGATCGAGGGCTTTTATTTTTTGCGACCGGTCAATTGCGATGGGACGGTAGGCAGCGAGCCCCCAGCCGAAGAAGGGGATCCACAAAAGATTTCGCTTCAGAATAAATGACAGCGGCGGAAAAATAATCTGAAAAAACAGCGTCTCCCAGGCGGACTGGTGATTGGCTATGATAATGCAGGGATGATCGGGAATATTTTCAATGCCATCAATTTTATAGTGAACCCGACAAACAACGCGCAGGGTCCATATATTAAACTGGGCCCAGGTTCGAATTATTTTGTCACGAGTCCTTACCGGTAGCATTAGGCTAAAAATTGCCAGCAAACCAATGATAACCGCGCTGACAATTTGCCCGAGAAGATAGACCAGTGAACGAATCGCAATCATGCGTTCACCTCAAGAAGCCCTCTGACCCTGAGAGATTCTACATAGCTTTTAAGGTCATCATAAACCGGAATCGACCCGGACTCATCACCAAACCCCTTATCATCCAGACCAGCAGCCAATTGCTGCTCAGTTTTTTTGCCTTTGCCAGTGCGTACCAGTACCGGATTCGCCATTGCTGCTTTGGCTGCCTGCAAGTCCCGTAGCGAGTCACCGATCGCATCCACTCCAATCAGGTTGCACTTCAATCGCTGTCGCAATTCGTTGAACAAGCCAGGCAATGGTTTTCGACAATCACATCCTTCATCAGGGCCATGGGGGCAGAAAAATATTGCACTGATCTCCCCACCAAGTGGATGCAATTGATCCAGCATTTTTTGATGGATCCGATTCAGTGTATTGATACTCAACAAACCTCGCCCAATACCAGACTGGTTGGAAATCACAACCACGCGGAACTCCGCCTTGCAGAGCCTTGCGATGGCTTCGAGGCTGCCTGGAAGTGCACTCCATTCCTCCGGTGACTTGATAAAATCGTCTGAATCCTCGTTAATAACACCATCCCGATCCAGAATGATCAAACGATTACCTTCCATCAGTCAATGCTCCCTTTGTAACCGGTGACCCGTACCCGGCCATCGACGATTCTCCCCTCGCGAGATTCCAGAACCTGCATTTTGTCCCAAAAAGCCCGATTTAAATCGAACTTCGCAGCAATGGCATTGCCCATCAATAAAATCAGCAGGTCCGCGCATTCTTCGGCGAGATCAGATTCGGGCTTTCCCTTGGTGACACACTCGGCGATTTCTCCAAGTTCTTCGGTCATCAGGGCTAGTCGGTAAATCATGTCTTCCCCCCCATTTTCACTGAACTTGTGCTTATCGTGAAATCCCTGCACTGCGGCCATCATCTGGTTAAACGATTCTCTGTCCGGAAAATCCCCTGACGCCATCAGTCAACTCTCATACAGGAGATATCGGCAACCTCGAGAAACAGGTTACGGATACTGTTAAGCAGAGCCAGTCTGTTTCTACGGATCGCAGGGTCCTCATCCATCACCATCACATTGTCGAAGAATTCGTCAATGGGCCCCTTTAGCCTGGCAAGTCCCACCAGGCCCTTGCTGTAGTTCCCTTTGGCGAATAATGCCCGTGCTTTATCGCTTGAACCATTTACCTTGTCGGCAAGATTGATCTCCGCCCTGGCGCAAAATAGCCCGGGGATCACACTCGTTTCAATTGGATTTACCTGTTTTGCCAGAATATTTGCGATTCGTTTGTTGGCTGCGGCGAGGGAATGAGCCGCATCCTGCTTGCTGGCAAAAAATGTATGGACTGCCTGTAAACGCTGGTGGAAATCCAGCGGTCGAGTTGGGGCCACTGCCATTACCGAGGCGATTTCCATGGTTTCGTAACCCAGCGACTGGTAATAGGCCTTTAGCCGCTCATTCATAAAATTGAATACCCGATCAACCATTGCCTGATCACAATCCAGGCCTTTATAAGCCGGACCGTCGAACTGTCCCAGTGCACGGGTCACCAGTTCGTACAAATCGAGATTCAAACCGGATTCAATCAGTATCCTTAATATTCCCAATGATGCCCGGCGCAGTCCGTAGGGATCCTTGTCACCACCTGGTATTTCACCAGCGGCAAAAACTCCGGCCACCGTGTCCATTCGATCTGCAATTGCCAGACAGCGGGCGACGCTGTTACGCGGCAATGCATCGCCGGCAAACCTGGGCTGGTAATGCTCCCTGATGGCTTCACATACGGATTTGTGTTCTCCCTGATTGGCTGCGTAGTAGCTGCCAATTGTGCCCTGCAGTTGGGGAAACTCCGCCACCATGTCAGTCACAAGATCGGCTTTCGACAAATCACAGGCGCGATCTATATGGCCAGCATTGGCTTCTATTTCCGCACCAATAAAGTGGGCCATGGTTCTAATTCGCTCCACTTTATCCAGCACCGAGCCAAGTTTTTGGTGGAACATGACGTTGGCCAGTAACGGCTTGCGTTCGATGAGATTCTGTTTCTGATCACTGAGCCAGAAGAATTCGGCATCCGCCAACCGGGCCCGCAATACACGCTCATTACCCGACTTAACCCTTTTTGGCGCGCTACTTTTTATATTGCTCACGGTAATAAATCCGGGGAGCAATTTGCCATTTTGATCTACCAGATGAAAATACTTCTGGTGATCGCCCATGGAAGACACCAGGACTTCAGGCGGCACCTTGAGAAACTTTCGATCAAATTCACCGTACAATGCGTGCGGCCACTCAACCAGCCCGGTCACTTCGTCCAGCAAATCCTGATCGATGACCGCAGTAGCATCCGCGCGTGCTGCCAGACGCTTTACCTGTTTTTCAATTTGCGCTCTTCGCTGATGGTAGTCAGCGATAACAAACCCCTCGGTCTTGAGCGTCTTTAGATAACGGTCCGCAGACTGAACACGAATTTTTTTCGGCGCATGAAATCTATGCCCCCGGGTCCACGGCCCGGCTTTGAGTCCAAGGATATTTACCGCCAGTAATTCACTACCATAGAGTGCCAGTAGCCAGTGTACAGGCCGGACAAATTCTTCAGTGCTGTTGCCCCAGCGCATACGCTTTGGAATGGGCAAACTTTGCACCGCCCGGGCCAGGGCTTCGGTGACCAGGGCTGCTATGTTTTCCCCGGCTACTTGTTGCCGAAACACCAGCCAGTCTCCTTTGGCAGTAGATTCGCGCTCCAGTTCACTGACTTTCACCCCGCAAGCATCGGCAAAACCCATGGCGGCGCGGGTTGGCTTTCCCTGGTCGTCAAATCCTGCTTTGGTGGAAGGCCCCTTGCGCTGGATTACTTGATCTGGTTGACGGGGTGTCACCTGCCCAATCCACACCGCCAGACGTCGCGGTGATGCATAAAACTGATAGTTATCCTTGCCTGTTCTGACCACGCCCGCTTGCAACAGGAAATCATAAACCGAGCTGGCAAAGGACTCTCCCAGTTGTTTGAGTGCCCTTGGCGGCAGTTCTTCGGTTCCAAGTTCAACCAACAGGCTACGCGCGCGTCCGGTTGTGGTAGATGTCATTTTTTTTACCGCAACCATTATCGGCTCCTGCCCGCTGAGGCTCTTGCTCTCGTCTTGCGTGGCCGGGCAGCACCACGAGGAAAACCCAGCGCCTCCCTGCTTTCATAGTAAGTCTGTGCAACTTCCCGGGCCAGGGTCCGGACCCGGCCAATGTAGCGGGCACGCTCGGTGACGCCAATGGCGTGGCGGGCATCCAGCAGGTTGAAACAATGGGATGCGGTCAATACCTGCTCGTAGGCTGGCAGAGAGAGGTTTAGCCCCAGGAGTTTTTCACACATCTGTTCCGCCCCATCGAACTGCTGAAATAACTGACTCACGTCGGCATGCTCAAAATTATATGCAGATTGCTCAACTTCATTCTGATGGTAAAGATCCCGATAGGTATAGCGACCGGTGGGGCCGTCGGTCCAGACCAGATCAAACAAACTGTCTACACCCTGAAGGTACATCGCGATTCGCTCCAGTCCATAGGTGATTTCACCCGTCACCGGTCGACAATCGAGACCACCCACCTGTTGAAAGTAGGTGAATTGGGTTACTTCCATACCGTTCAGCCAAACCTCCCAGCCCAGTCCCCACGCGCCCAGAGTGGGTGATTCCCAGTCATCTTCTACAAACCTGACATCATCCTTTTCAAGATCGAGACCAAGTTCACGCAGGGAATCGAGGTACAACATCTGAAAATTCTCTGGTGATGGTTTGAGAATTACCTGGAACTGAAAATATTGTTGCAATCGATTGGGATTCTCACCATAGCGGCCGTCAGTTGGTCGGCGGGAGGGTTGCACGTAAGCGGCCTGCAGGGGTTCAGGACCTATCGCTGCGAGAAACGTAGCAGGATGGAAAGTACCCGCCCCTATTTCCATATCGTAAGGCTGGAAAATAACACAGCCATTTTTTGCCCAATAGTTCTGCAGCGTCAGGATCAGTTGTTGAAATGTCACCTGGTAATTTTAGTAATGTTGAAGTGTTGTTTTAGTCATGATGCGCTGCAATAGCGGATTCCAAATCATTTGCGTAGCGCCCAAGTGCGGGAAGTCTATCGCCTTTTAGTCGTATACGCATTACCGGGAGATTCTTTTTTGCCAATACGGTGATGTCACCATCTGCCTGGGCACGCAGAAGCCTGGCAAAAGTATAGTCCTGTTCCGGCACCGCCAAATCTGTTTCTGCTGCACTTACAAATTGGACGAAATGCCCCTTGCTGGCACCGCCCTTGTGCAATTGACCCGTCGAATGAAGATACCTGGGGCCAAACCCGATGGTACAAACCACGTTGTAGCATTCCATCATCTGCTGCCTTATCCCTTCCATCAGCCGCTCCACGTCAGGGGTGATCGGCAGGTATCCAAGCAGACCGACGTAATTTCCGGCGACCGGGGCTGATTGAAAAATCAGGGGGCTGACGTCGATGGCGCCGTGGAAACTTTCGCCTGTTTTCCCCACCAACTCAACAACGTAGTCATCGGTTTCGGCCACGGTGACCGTCTCAAGCCGAACCTGGCCGCTAATAAATCGACCGGTACTGGCCTTGGCTTCCTCGACATCGGGTTGATCGAAAGGGTTAACTCCGAGGTATCCGGCAGCGATGGCAGTGGCAAATTCCCATTTAAAAAATTCGGCGCCAATATCCAGTGGATCATTCAAAGACCAGCTCATTCGGTTGCTGCTCAAGGATTTTGAGGAATTTTCTTCGATTAGCATTTCTACAAAAAACTGATCCCGTCCGCTTACATTGACACCCCCGCACACGGGCAAAATCCCCACGCCTTGCTTACCGGTACTTTCCGCAACCAGTTGCTCGACCCAGGTTCCCAGGGGCTGCAATTTCGGGGAAAATTCCAGGATCATCTTGTCGCGTCCATGGATGGCGTGCTGTCCAATATATTGCCCAAGGGCAAGCGCAGAATTTTCCTCAATTTGATCGGTTTTTGTTTCGTCACTGAACACCTGCGCGCGCGCGAGCAGGCTCGCAATGTCGACCCCGTATAGAGCAGCTGGCATCAGACCAAAAAAACTTAGCGCCGAGTATCTGCCACCTATGTCCGATGGATTAAGAAACAATCGCGCAAACCCGGACTCCGCCGCATGGCTGGCCAGCCAGGATTCCGGGTCAGTGATGGCCACAAAGTGATCGCCCGGGGTCCGGGAAAATTTTTGAATCTGATCGTAGAAAAATTTATAGAGACTGATTGTCTCCAGGGTCGTACCCGATTTACTGGCGACTACAAACAAACTTTTATCGATTCCGCTGGCCAGGATTGTTTTAACCATTTCCGGGCAGGTAGAATCCAGGATCTCAAGCTTCGGGTAACCTTCTCGTGGCGAAAATAATCTGGAAATTACTTCCGGAGCCAGGCTCGACCCCCCCATACCCAATACGACGACACGATCAAACCGTTTCGCATCGACCACTTCCCTTACCCAACCCAGCAAATCCTCCAGTTGCTGCTGCATCCAGTCAATACTATGGAGCCAGCCCAGACGATCCAGAATGCCCTGCCGATCACCGGGGTGCCGGCTCCACAGGGTCACATCCTTATGCCACAAGCGAGAGGCCGAATTGTCGAGATTATTGTTCACCAGACCAGTTTATTGTCCAAAGGCCACTTCCATGTCTTTAGTTTCACAGGGCCGCGGATTCTATCACCTTGACGAACTACCAGGAGCCTGCCGGATATTATTTTGCTTGTAGCTTCAATTCCCACTGGTAAGCAGTATGGCAAATTGTCTCCAGGTCATCACAATGCGGCTGCCAGCCAAAGATTTCCTTGATTCGACTATTGTCTGCCACCAGCTCGTCCGGATCCCCTGCCCTGCGACCTTCCCGGTTGACCACGAAATCGGTTCCACTCACCCGTTTCACACAATCGATAACCTGTTGCACGCTGTAGCCCTGACCATAGCCACAATTCACGGCCACACTTTGACCATTGTTCCCCAGATATTCCAGTGCATCAAGATGTGCCTGTGCGAGGTCTTCGACATGGATATAATCCCGGATACAGGTGCCATCAGGGGTGGCATAGTTATCACCAAAAATCGCCATTGAGGGTCGCTGTCCGGTGGCTGCCTGACAGGCCACCTTGATCAGGTGGGTCGCTTCCGGGGTTGCCTGGCCAAGTACGCCTGTGCGATGGGCTCCCGCCACATTAAAGTATCGCAGGGCGACGTAGTGAAACCCGGTAGCTGCATGGGCAAGGTCGCGCAGGGTCCACTCTGTGATCAACTTGGTGACACCATAGGGATTAATCGGACTTTTATCTGCCTCTTCTGAAATTGGCGAAATGCCCGGCATTCCATAAACCGCAGCACTCGAGGAAAAAACAAACCGCTGAATCCCTGCTGCGACACAGCATTGAATCAGGTTCAACGACCCCGCTACATTATTGCGATAATATTTAAGTGGCTTCTCGACCGATTCCGGCACCACGATATGTCCGGCAAAATGCACCACGGCATCAATCCGGTGCTGGCGCAAAATCTGCTCAACCAACGCCTGATCCGAAATATCGCCTTCGATAAACATTGCACGGGAATCCACCGCCCAGCGATGTCCGGAATACAAATTATCAAGTACCACCACACCATAGCCCGCCTCAACGAGTTGCAGCGTTGTATGAGAGCCGATATATCCGGCACCACCTGTTACCAGTACGGTTGTCATTGGGTAGAGTTGTGAATTGAGGGGAAATTACGAGGTTGGATTATATCATTGCCTTTGAAATTTAATGACTCGTCTATTCGAGCCTGGAGTACAGCAAGATCTGTTTTCCCCCCTTGCTGCCAAAACCCCGGTGCGTTATTTCGCTGCGCCGAAATAGTCACACCAGATCGCCTGAAGGCTATCGTTATCGCGCCCTCACTGGTGGTATTCAAGGTCGGAATTTTACGCTGAGCATAGCGGTCCATAATTTTTGGACTCGGATGTCGGTAGCGATTCAGATAGCCAGCACTCACTACTGCCAACACGGGCTGAACTGAATCCATTAACCGGAATGAGGAAGAAGTTGTGCTGCCGTGATGGGGAATCTGCAAGACATCGACCTTGAGCGTGTCGGCATACCTGCTCACCAACGACTGCTCCACGCCTGTTTCAATGTCCCCGGTCAGGAGCACAGAACCATAAGGCGAGGACACCTTGAGTACGCATGATGAATCATTGCCGACATAAGGCGATTTTGGCAACGGCCATAGCACGGTAAATTCAACACCATCCTGATTCCAGTGTTGCCCCGCGCTGCATAGCCTGGAGTTGGCTGGTAATTTGAGTATTTCCTGAGCGGCATTATTGCCCACAGAACTCTCTTTTGTAGGCTTATCTTTCACCGGTTTGCCTCTGACACTGGTCAGGATCGATTCGATATCAAATGCGGTGGCAAGGTAGGCGGCACCGCCGATATGATCATTGTCTCCATGACTGATGATCAACTGGTCTATCTGACTTGCACCGAGATAACGCAGATAAGGGTCCACCGCCACTTTACCAAGATTAAAGCCCCCCGGATAAGCTGCACCAGTATCATAAACCAGCACATGATTCGAAGTCTGGATTACCGATGCCAGGCCCTGTCCCACATCAAGCAGGGTGTAGACAAACTCTCCCTGTAGTGGGCCGTCGGCACGGACAAACATCATGGGCAACATCCAGATGATGCTCATTAGCCTTGCCGGCAGCAATACCCCTCTGGATAAATAAATGACTCCTGTTATCGCTACACCAATGGTCCACCAGGGTGGTTGCCCCTGTTGCCAGACGGCCACTGGCAATGAAGCCAGCCATACCAGGTACTGCCACACCAGATCCAGCAGCAAATTACCAAGCTCAAGTAACCCCGGCGTTAACGCCCATAACCCGGTAACATAAGTCAGCAGAGCAACCAGCGATAGTGGTACCACAACCATGCCGATCAGGGGAACTGCGATCAGGTTGGCAACGGGGGCAACCAGAGATACCTTGTGAAACGCGACCAATAGCACCGGCATCATACCAACCAGGAGCCAGAACTGAATCCATATCCAGGCAAACAACGTTTTGAAGATTCGTTGTGTCAGCGTACCCGGTTTACTTTCCAGCGGTTTGGATCGCAGCGCCACCATGACCAATATCGACACCGCAGAAAACGATAACCAGAAACTGCTTGAAAATGGTGCCAATGGATCAAGCAGCAAAATCAACGCTAACACCAGAACAAGCAATTCAAGTGGTTTTCCCTTTCGCTTAAGAATCATTACCAGGGCAACCACAGCAAGCATGGTGATCGCCCGGCGAGTAGGCACCGTAAACCCTGCCAGCATTGCGTAGCCAAAACCTGCCCACAAACCCGCAATAATACCCGCCGTCTTCGCTGGCAAGCTACGACAAAGTACTGGTAATCTTCGCCAGACAAATGCACCCAGTAACCCGATAAGGGCTGAAACCAGGCCAATATGAAGACCCGATATCGCGACCAGATGAATGGTGCCGGTGTTTTGTAACACCTGCCACTGCAGATCAGACATCTGGTGCCTTACCCCGACGGTCAACGCCGCAATAATGCCTGGGTGGCCATCCGGATCGACGGTGGATGCTATATACGCTGCAAAGTCCTGCCGAAGCCTATTGATCCAGCTACTGAGCCCTGAAAGAATTCCCCACTCAACAGCCAGTTTTTTTGATTGTCCGGGGACAATATAGCCTGTGGCGCGAATACGTTGCTGAAATAGCCAGGTTTCGAAATTAAAGCTGGCCCCGGGATTTTGTAACCCATGGGGGCGCTTAAGGCGAACCGTGAACTGCCATCGTTCACCGGTTTGTGGCTGGAAATTCGATGTATACGCAGTAAGACGTACTAACCCCGGTGCAGGTAAAATTTCAACTCCATGGCGGAGAGAATCCATTCTGAAAATAAATCTGGCCCCGCTTTCGGTTGTTCTGACCAGGCTGGCAACAGATCCGGTAGCAACAAGCTCTTTTTTCTCAAGCCGGGGTGAAATACCCGCTTCCATGACCCCAGCGGCAATCCATCCCGCCCAACATAAGCCAAACCAAAAAACACCCAGCCATCTGATCCGGCAAAATTTACAGAATAAAAGCAGGCTCAGGCTGCCGACGAGGATAAACATCCAGCCAGGCCAGAGAACAGGCAACAAGCGTATGGAAATTACGCCCAGGGAAAAAACAAAAAGTAATACTGAGGGATTACTTGCGCCCGTCCATTTTTGGCTCATAATAGGTTTTGATTCATCCTTGAAATCAAATACTGATATTACCCAATGCCAAGGCGCTTTATCAAGCAGCATTTGCCCAGCACAAAGCGAATTAAATCGCTACGGTTGAACTACTATTTTGGCAACAGGATTAACGATCAGCGACTCTGGATCATCAATCGACAGAGTATTTCCCGGGCAACGGCAATTGGTTTGTTTTGTGCTTATCTACCGATGCCCATGGAAATGGTGCCCGCGGCATTGCTGGCCATTATTGCCCGGGGCAATTTACCTGTTTCCATTATGCTGGTATGGATATCCAATCCCCTGACCTGGATTGTGCTGTATACGCCGCCCTACCTGCTAGGACTTGCGATTACAGGAGAAAGCGGGGTTGCTGATATTACTATGCATTCAATTACCATTGAGATGATGTTTCAGCAGCTCACCGCATTGTGGATTGGATGCCTGATATTTGGCAGTGCGCTGGCTGTTTCGGGCTATATCCTGGCCAATGTGATCTGGCGGCTGGTAGTGGCGAATCGCTGGACGAGTCGTAGAAACCGGTTACGTGGTAAATAAAAAGGCCCCGCAAGCGGGGCCTTTAAGGCTTCCGGATGGAAGCGCCAGATGTAAATTAAATTACATCATGCCGCCCATTCCACCCATGCCACCACCCATGCCGCCCATATCAGGCATTGCAGGTGCTGACTTGTCTTCCGGAATTTCGGAAACCATAGCCTCGGTAGTAATCAGGAGACCCGCGATGGAAGCTGCATTTTGCAGCGCTGCGCGAGCAACCTTGGTTGGATCCAGGATACCCATCTCGAGCATGTCACCATACTCACCGTTTCCAGCATTGTAGCCGTAGCTACCTTCGTTGGCAGCAACCTGATTGAGTACCACCGAAGCATCAGCACCAGCGTTGGTAACAATCTGACGCAGCGGCTCTTCGAGTGATCGCAAGACGATTCGAATGCCCATATCCTGGTCAGTATTTTCGCCCTCGAGCTCTTTAACCTTGCCCACACAACGTACCAGTGCAACGCCGCCGCCAGGGACAACCCCTTCTTCAACTGCCGCCCGGGTAGAATGCAGAGCGTCTTCTACTCTGGCCTTCTTTTCTTTCATCTCGACTTCAGTCGCAGCACCAACCTTGATGACGGCAACACCGCCCGCCAGCTTGGCTACCCGCTCCTGCATCTTTTCACGATCATAATCAGAAGTTGCTTCCTCGATCTGGGCACGAATCTGTCCAACTCGCGCTTCAATTTCAGAGCTCTCACCTGCACCGTCAATAATGGTGGTGTTTTCTTTGCTGACCTGGAGACGTTTGGCCTGACCAAGATCTTCCAGAGTTACAGCTTCCAGGCTCATGCCAACTTCTTCACTGATCACCCGGCCGCCGGTCAAGATAGCAATATCTTCCAGCATCGCCTTGCGACGATCACCAAAACCCGGGGCCTTGACGGCACAGACTTTGACGATACCGCGGATGTTGTTAACCACCAGCGTTGCCAGTGCTTCACCATCGACATCTTCAGAAATGACCATCAACGGACGGCTAGCCTTGGCTACCGCTTCCAGGGTTGGTAAAAGATCCCGGATGCTGGAGATTTTCTTATCGTGAATCAGAATATAAGGTGCTTCCATATCCACACTCATACTGTCCTGATTATTGATAAAGTAAGGAGACAGGTACCCACGATCAAACTGCATACCTTCAACAACTTCCAGTTCATTTTCCAGAATATTGCCTTCTTCAACGGTAATGACGCCTTCGTTTCCAACCTTTTCCATTGCTTCGGCAATGATTGCGCCGATGTCGGTATCAGCATTTGCCGATACGGTTCCTACCTGGGCGATTTCTTTGTGATCTGCACAAGGTCGGGACAATAACTTGAGCTGTTCGATTGCAACGATCACACCCTTGTCAATCCCTCGCTTGAGATCCATTGGATTCATCCCGGCAGCCACTGCCTTCATACCTTCGCGAACCATGGCCTGGGCCAATACGGTTGCAGTGGTGGTGCCGTCACCGGCAACATCAGAAGTCTTGGAAGCAACTTCCTTGACCATCTGTGCGCCCATGTTCTCGAGCTTGTCTTTCAGTTCAATTTCCTTGGCCACGGACACACCGTCCTTGGTTACGGTAGGAGCACCAAAAGATTTATCCAGAACAACGTTACGGCCTTTGGGGCCAAGGGTTACCTTGACTGCATCGGCCAGGGTGTTAACGCCTTTGAGCATACGCGCGCGGGCTCTTTCGCCAAAAACTACTTCTTTAGCTGACATGATTCTTTAATCCTCTATAAATTCGTAAGGGTTCTGCTGATTCGATCAGCCTTCGACTACACCCATGATGTCGTCTTCACGCATCACAAGCACTTCTTCACCAGCAACTTTAACTTCGGTGCCAGAATATTTTCCGAACAACACCTTGTCGCCAACTTTGACATCAAGGCCTCGTTGCTCGCCACTGTCGAGCACTTTGCCTTTGCCAACAGCAAGAATTTCTCCCTGCATCGGCTTTTCTGCTGCGGAATCTGGAATAACAATGCCACCAGGGCTGGTTCGCTCATCTTCAAGTCTCTTGACGATTACGCGATCATGTAGCGGACGGATATTCATACGCTCATTTCTCCTCATAAATAGTAAATGTTGATAGAAAGCTGTAGCTAACAGACCGACATTCCGGCACCATTCAGTCTTTCCAGACTGCTGATTATTCCGTTAAATCCCGGCGATTGTTAGCACTCGCCTTAAGTGAGTGCTAATGATAGTGTCCGATTCTAAAAAATCAATGGCGTACTGCAATATTTTTTTCCCCCGGAACAACGGGTAAAAGGGGGTTTTCATCCGTTTAACAACTGTAACCTTATGATTTCATTTAAAAACATCGCTCTTCGAAGAGGCCCGAGGGTATTATTTGACCAGGTTACATTGTTAATCAATCCCTCAGAACGTGTTGGCCTGGTGGGCGAAAATGGATGCGGCAAGTCCAGTTTGTTCTCTTTTATCCTCGGTGAACTTGGCGCTGACAGCGGCGACATATGGCTTCAGGATGGCCTCGTAATCGGCCATGTGTCACAGCAGACTCCCCATTCCGATCAAACGGCGCTGGATTATGTTCTGGATGGTGATCAGGTGTTACGTGAAGTGGAACGAGCACTGGCCGGCATTGACCACGGGGAGAACGGAGAACAGGCCGCTAATCTGTTTGTCCGTATGGAGCAAATCGATGGCTATAGCGCACCAGCGAGGGCTGCCAGGCTATTGCACGGACTCGGCTTTACCAATGATCAGCTACACACCCCGACCCGGGAATTCTCGGGTGGTTGGCGAGTGCGACTCAATCTTGCCCAGGCGTTAATGTGCCCTTCTGATTTACTGTTACTTGACGAACCGACCAACCACCTCGACCTTGACGCCGTGATGTGGCTGGAGGACTGGCTCCGTAGTTACCAGGGCACCTTGTTAATGATATCTCATGACCGGGATTTTCTCGATGCCATCTGTGGTCGCATTCTGCATATAGAAAATTACAGGATTCGTTCGTATAGCGGTAATTATTCACGGTTCGAACAAACCCGGGCCATAATGCTGTCCAATGAGCAGGCTGCGTTTGAAAAGCAGCAGCGGGCCATTGCCCATATGGAAAGCTATATCACTCGTTTTAAAGCCAAAGCCACCAAAGCGCGTCAGGCGCAGAGTCGGATCAAGGCTCTGGAACGTATGCAGGTACTGGCACCCGCTCACATTGACTCGCCTTTTCGCTTTGAATTTTTTCAGCCAGCCAGGGCATCAGATCCACTACTGAAACTGGAAGATATCAAGGTCGGATATGACCACAATATGGTGCTTGATTGCGTCAATCTGAGCATTGGCAATCATGATCGAATCGCCCTCGTAGGCCCTAACGGAGCAGGCAAATCCACCCTGATCAAATTGCTTGCGCGGAGCATCGAATCGAGTTCTGGGCAAATCATTGCTGCCAAAGGCCTGGATACCGGTTATTTTGCCCAGCATCAGCTGGAACAACTTGATCCGGACGCGACCCCCATAGAGCAAATGCTGATGATTTTTCCGGCAGTCAGAATCCAGGAATTACGCAACTATCTGGGAGGGTTTGGTTTTCGGGGCGACCAGGTAAACGAGAAAATCGGTCCATTTTCTGGTGGCGAAAAGGCCCGGCTTGCTTTGGCTATCCTGATCTATCACAAACCCAACCTGTTGCTGATGGATGAGCCCACCAACCATCTAGACCTGGAAATGCGCCATGCGCTTACCCTTGCATTTCAGAATTACCAGGGCGCGATCCTGCTTGTATCCCATGACCGGCATCTGATTCGTACCGTTACCGATCAGTTATGGCTGGTCAATAATGGGGCTGTGTCGATGTTTGATGACGATATAGATGGTTATATTACCTGGACCCGTCAGCAGAAAAAATCCTCCGCAAACAGTATCCGGCAGCATAACGCAGGCGCGACTGATCCAGCAATAAAGAGCAATCTGGCCCGAGGTCCGATTCTGAGTAAAAAAGAGCGGCGCCAGAAGGCGGCGAAACTGCGTGAACAGATCAAGCCTTTAACCCAAAAAATTCACAAAATAGAAAAAGAGATCGAGCGATCGAGGCAATCAGTGCTCGATCTGGAAACATTGCTGGCAGATCCGTCAATCTATGAAAACGAGAGTACCGCCAAACTCGCAGAGATGATGCGTAAAAAATCCAGTCTCGAAAAACGGATCGATACGGATGAGATTACCTGGTTCGAGATTTCAGAGCGCCTTGAGCAGGTGAACGCCGCTATTCAGGGATCCTAGTGCTCCGACACCTCTGGAATGCCGGATTCAGTGATCCAGATCCCGGTATTCGCCGTCAATAATGCGGCCCCGGTCGGGTCTGTCCCGGGAGTCATTCCGATCTCCGTAGATAGCGCTGCCAGATGCCGCCTGCACTTGCCCCTGTATGATACCCGCCGCCAAAATTCGGTGGATGATTAATCGCCGCAGCGGTGGGGTCAAGAAAGCAAATCCGATCGCATCGGTGACAAATCCCGGGGTCAGGAGCAATGCGCCAGCCACCAGCAAGAATAATCCTTCAAAAATTTCAATGGCCGGCATTTCCCCCCTGGCCAGTTGCCCCTGAACCCTGGCGAGGGTTGAGAACCCCTGGGCTCGAACAAGTACCGCGCCCAGCAATGCGGTAAATATTATTAATGCGATTGTCGTTCCGGCGCCAATGGCACTGCCTACGGTGATCAGAACGTAGATTTCAATAACCGGAATCGCCAGAAAGGCGATAAAAAGAAATTTCATTGTATTTTAAGGTGAAAACGGATAACCAATTTTCCAATACCTGCAATTGTAAGTAATATTCCGAGCGTAATACATGGGGATAAAAAGGTATATTTCCACAATTTTCCAGTTATCCCGTACAGGAGGCTTCTATGAAACCGGTTGCAGCCTATAATACCCCCGTGGCTAAGCTGAACTTCGCAACGCTGTTTCAGTCGAACTAATTCAAATATGGAATAACCTGCAACAAATCCATCATGTCGCCTGCACTATCAAAAGCCCGTAAACTGATCCTGGCCCTTTTACTTTGCTATACCAATCTCGCTTTGGTTGGCAGTGCTTATGCCATGAGCGAAGAAGTTGAATTGCTGCCGGAAGATAAAGCGTTTGCGTTTTCAGCTGAGCTACTTCCTGAGAATATAGTTGAGGTCAGTTGGGTAATTGCTGACGGTTACTATATGTATCGGGACAAGATGGAGTACGAAATTGTTGGCGATACAAAGTTATCAAGAACGGTTAGCCTTCCCGCCGGCAAAGTAAAAAACGACGAATTGTTTGGCGATGTTGAGGTGTACACAGACAAATTCAGCCTGTCATTGTTCATTGAAGATGCCAGCAAACCTTTCAAATTATTGGCTACAGGCCAGGGCTGCAACGAACCTGTTGGCGTTTGTTATCCACCCATCAGCCATGAAATTGCGTTCGACGCAGGGTTCGGCGGGAGTAGTGTCAGTACCGCTTCTTCTCCCCGCTTGACCGATGAAGAGTTCGTTGGCCAGAGTAGCCTGAATCAGCCGCTCGAGATTGTTTTGGCTTCCCCTGTAAAGCAGCCGGAAGAGAAGACAGAAGTGGAATCAATCGAGCAACTACGTGAATTGCTGTCACTCGGGATTGAACAACCGGAGTTTCTGGAAGTGGAAGACGCATTCAAGTTCTCGGTGACCAATATCAAGGCTAACACCATCAATGCGACCTTCGAAATAGCGGACGGGTATTATCTTTACCAGAACAAGCTTGATTTTATCAGCACTGAAGGTGCCGGGATAACGGACATCCGGTTACCAGATGCCGAGATCAAGGAAGACCCGTATTTTGGTCAACAGTTAGTCTATAACAAGTCGTTTTCGGTACCGATCAACCTGAATACCAGGGGATCAGAGGCCAAATCCATGACCTTGCAAGCCAGCTACCAGGGTTGTGCCGAGCAGGGCATCTGTTATCAACCTGTCAGCAAAATTGTTGCTTTTGAATTGCCGTCCATTGTTGCTGAAGCAGCAGCGCAATCTACAGGCCCAATGAGCCCGGCAGAATCCGGGACGATCGAACCCGGAGGTCAGACTACCGGCACCAGTAAAACATTGTTCAGACTTTTACTGGGGGCTTTTTTCGCTGGTATTTTGCTCACATTCACTCCCTGTGTATTACCATTGATCCCTATCCTTTCGGGTGTCATTGCGGGACAGGGGGAGAAATTGACCCGGATTCGAGGCGGCACCCTGGCACTGGTTTATGTACTGGGGACAGCGGCCACCTATGCCGCCATGGGCGCTATCGCTGGTGCTACCGGTGATCAGTTGCAATCCTATTTTCAGAATGCATGGGCTATCGGTATTCTTGCCACCATATTCGTCCTGATGGCACTTTCAATGTTCGGCCTGTATGAATTGCAGATCCCATCAGGAATCCAGTCGCGACTACTATCCGGTACAAACAATCTGTCAGGTTCAATACCGGCCGTATTTCTGCTCGGGCTCGTATCCGCGCTAATCGTCGGTGCCTGTGTATCCCCTATCCTGATTTCCTTTCTCGGAATTGCGGTATCGAGGGCAGACCCTGTACTGGGCGCACAGATGATGTTCAGCATGGCACTAGGTATGGGCGTCCCCCTGATTGCGCTGGGATTTGGTGCCGGATACCTGATGCCCAGGGCTGGCAAATGGATGGAAACCGTAAAGCATGTTTTTGGCGTTATGCTGATAGGGGTTGCTATCTATCTGCTCGGAGTATTGCCAATAGTGCCGGTACTACTGCTCTGGGGCGTGTTCTTTATTGTGATCAGCAGTTATCTGGGCAACGCGCGAGCCAGTTCTGAGCTCAGTTCCGGCTGGCAATCCCTGGCCAGGGGTACCAGTATGGTGTTGCTGGTCTGGGGTATCGCGGCAATCATCGGTGGATTTTATGGACAACGGGATTTGCTCAGTCCATTGCCAGACTCCCTGTTCAATGTCAGCGGTCCGGGCAAAACATCAAATCAATCTGAGGAGACTTCATTGTTAACCAGGGTATCCAGTCTGGATGAGCTGGATTGGCACTTCGCATTGGCGAAATCCAGCAACAAGAGAATCATGCTGGATTTCTACGCTGACTGGTGCATAGACTGCCTGAAAATGGAAAAGTCCACGTTCCAAAATCCCGCGGTACTCGATACGCTGAATAGCCGATATATCGCGCTACAGGTTGACGTGACTGATCCTAACGATCCCGGCCCCACCGCCATTAAAAAACGATTCGGGGTTTTCGGCCCACCTGCGGTATTATTCTTCGACTCACAGGGGAAAGCGCTGCAACAGAAAAATTTCTACGGCTATCTTGATCCGGACCGGTTTCTGACCCTGATCTCAAATTAGTAGTCCAACACACTATGCCAAAATTTCTGAAGCTACTGGGTCCCGGCATCCTGGCCCTCGGTATAGGCGTATATTTTGGATTGCAGAATTCTCGCTTTGATCTGACCTGGTTTAACGAATCGGTAGCCGCCGCCAGCATCTCCGACATCTCACTATCAGATGTAAATAACAGGCCACAATTGGGCAGCCAATGGCTCGGTAAGGTCGTCGTGGTAAATCACTGGGCTTCGTGGTGCCCTCCCTGCGTAAAGGAGATTCCAATGTTGATTGGCATCCAGGAGCGGTATCAGAGCAAAGGTCTTCAGATCGTCGGAATTGCTCACGATACAGCCGAGGCGGCCAAAGTATTCGGCGATCAGGCAGGAATCAACTATCCTTCACTGATCATTGCCACGGGTGGCGGCGAACTGATGAAAAGTCAGGGAAGCAGCCTGGGGGCGCTCCCGTTTACTGCCATCTTTGACCGCAGTGGCAAGCTGGCGAAAAGCAAGCTGGGAATTCTCGATGCTGCTGAACTGACAGAGATGGTGGCAGCGCTATTGTGATTAAGGCTAACTTACCCTTCCCTTTCGTAACATCTCAATAACTCCTTGTGAGCACTTTACACTGGCCAAATCTTTTTACAGGGATGCCGCCGATGAAGAAACGGTGGCTGTTTTCCGTTCCAAGGGCCATCCCTGGCCCATCCCGCGCTCGTCCATGGCGCTAGTCACTCCAAACAGCCACCGTTTCTTCATCGGCTAGTGTGCAGAGCTATTGAGAAGTTACTCCCTTTCTAGTAAAGATCAATAACGCCGTATGGCCCGTATTCAGCATCCGTTCGCAGGGCCATGATTTATTTTCCCCTCAACTGCGTTATCATTCGCTGATCTTGAGTAACTGCATCACGTTCATCCCGCCATGGCGAAATAAACAAAGCATGACCGCAGCCACGAGCTAATTCAGAATACCCCGAATATAGGCAATTTATGCGCTGGCAAAAAGGTAGAAGAAGTCAAAATGTTGAAGATCGCCGTGGTAGAGGGGGCCGACGAGCCGTAGCTGGCGGCGGTATCGGCATGGTTGTTATCGTGTTGGTCGGCATCATGCTTGGCGTCGATCCAGGGGCACTGTTACAGGTCACAAATGAATTGACCGGTGGATCTGCGCAACAATCGGCACCTCAATCACCCGAACAGGATAAGCTGGCTGATTTCGTGAGTGTGGTACTGGCCGATACGGAAGACACCTGGCGACCAATTTTCAAACAACTGGGGCGAGAATATCGCGAACCCCGGCTGGTTCTTTTCAGCGGTTCTACGGATTCAGCCTGCGGTTTCGCCAGTGCCGCCATGGGGCCGTTCTACTGCCCCGGTGATCAGAAGCTGTACATTGACCTGAATTTCTATGATGAACTGCGACAGAAGTTTGGCGCTCCGGGTGATTTTGCCCAGGCCTATGTCGTCGCCCATGAAGTGGGGCATCATGTTCAAACTCTGCTCGGCATCTCGGCGCAGGTGCAGGAAGCCAAACGCGGTGCAAGTGAAATTCAAGCCAACGCGATTCAGGTTCGGATGGAGTTGCAGGCTGATTGTCTGGCAGGCATCTGGGGTTACCATGCAGACAGAACCAGGAATCTGCTTGAACAGGGCGACGTTGAAGAAGGTCTCAATGCCGCCGCCGCCATCGGAGATGACACCTTACAACGCAAGTCCCGGGGCCGGGTGGTGCCGGAAAGCTTCACCCACGGTTCAGCCAAACAGCGTCAAACCTGGTTTGTCCGTGGTCTGAAAAACGGCGATATCAACCAGTGCGATACCTTTTCAGGAAAGATTTAAGGACACTGCAACATCCACTGCTCAATAAACGATCGTACCGGGTACCGCGTACCGGGTACCTCCGTACCGGGAATTACCATACCGAAACACGACCAAACCCGGGCAATTAACCGGGCGTATTGCTGGCCACCCATCTCGCTCCCTGTTTTAATTGCTCCTTCTTCCAGAAAGTCGCTTTTGACTTCAGCATTTCCATAATTTGCCGACAAGCGGTAAATGCCGCTGCGCGATGGGCCGACCAGGCCGCGACCAGCACGATTGAATCCTCCGGAAAAATTTCACCCACTCGGTGGAGTAGAAAAACATCCAGCAATCCATGATCAGTGATGGCGGTTTTGACCAATTCTGCCAACTGGTTCTCGGTCATGGCTGGATAATGTTCAAGCCACATTGACTGCACATTATCACCTTCGTTGAAATCCCGCATGGTACCGACAAATGCCGCGCAGGCACCATAACTTCCTGCAACAAGCTGCTCCGACACCTTCTGATAATCTACAATCTCTCCCCAGGGTTCAAAGGCATCCGGTCGAATTTCTATTTTCATCGCAATCTACTCCTGGTGCGCAGTAGTCCAACACACAATGATTGATGGGTTACTAACCACCTGTTACCGGTGGAAAAAAAGCCACCTCATCACCATCGGCCAGCAACTCATCCCATTCAACATAGTTAAGATTGCGTGAGCACAACAGGTTCTCTGGTGGCAATTGCTCGGTCATTTGCCGCCAGACGTCTGATACGGTAAATGGAGATGGCACATCCAGCTGGCGATTATCAATTCCCGTTTGCTCCCTAAGACTGGCAAAAAACTTTACCTTGATCTGCATTGTTACGCTCTATGACATATAAATAAACTATTAGCCTGATCATAACGCAGGTAGCAGACAAGACAATACAAAGTGTTTCATCAATGTGATAATCGGCAACCCGTACTAATAACCTTGATAGATCACCAGATGGCAAACTCCCCCCATAGACAATTCATTCCAGTCAGTATTGCAATTCTGACCGCCTCGGACACCCGTGGAGAAGCAGAAGACAAATCAGGACACGCGCTGGTTGAACGCTTAACCGAAGCTGGCCACACCCTGGCGGATAAACAAATCACCAAAGACGATATTTATCAGATTCGTGGGGTGGTATCGAACTGGATTGCCAATGGGGAAATTCAGGTCATTATTACCACCGGTGGAACTGGCATCAGCGGACGCGATGGATCCCCGGAAGCGGTGACGCCTCTTCTGGACAAGAAGCTGGATGGTTTTGGTGAAATGTTCCGCACCCTTTCCTATGATGACATTGGCACTTCAAGCCTGCAGTCCCGCGCCCTTGCCGGCGTTGCCAACGGTACCTATGTCTTTGTACTGCCCGGATCAACGGGTGCCTGCAAGCTGGCATGGGAGAAGTTGATCTGTCACCAACTGGATTACCGAACGCGGCCATGCAATCTGGTTGAAATGATGCCGAGATTGCTGGAGAAATAACCTTCAAATCGCCGTTTCTATCTTTGAGATTCTATTGTCAGGCACCTCTAAATTGCCATCGCAAACCGTAACACCTGGACCTGGAATCCCCGATTGCCAAGGAAATCCAGCAGTACCTCACGATCAATACTGGTTGTTTGGGTATTGATTAGTGGATGAATGTGCAACGCCGGGGCTTCCATCAAAGCCTCGTCAATATAAAATTGCACCTGGTGAGTAATATCATTCAAAATTGAAAATGCGCTTACTGCTCCCTGGGTCACCCCAAGGTAATGCATTAGTCTTTCAGGACTGGCGAACGAGAAGCGGTTGGCGCCGACAAGTTGTGCCGTAGTCTTGAGATCAACCTTGCGATCTTCGTGCAGAGTCAACAACCACATTTTTCCTTTCTTGTTGCGAACAAACAGATTCTTGGTATGACCATAGTCACAGGGTGCGCGTAGCAATTTGGCGTCCTCCACAGTAAACATGGGCTCATGGGTCACCGTCTTATGCGCAACACCCTCCGTATCAAGCATTGACAATAGTTGAGATGAGCCCAATGGACTACTGCCATCAATCAAGCGTTTCTCAATAGAAACATTTTGCAGAATATTTTCGGGCGTTTTCTGGTTCTGATTCAAGGTTTAAACTGTGCCCAGGTTGATTTTCTTATAAAGGTTATGGCCGGATGCGGGTCGCGCCGTCGGATCTAAACTGACAGGGCCATACGATATGCTCCAAGTATCTCGGCATGAATGGAGCGGCTGGATACTGCATCCCCGATACGGTGCAACGTTTCCCGGACCCGAGATGGCGCAATGGTCGGTAACCCGTTATCGTACATCGTATCGCCGCGACGCCCAATGCGTGTGGTACTGTTTCATTGACGTATTTCTATCAGATGGCAGGTGCTTTATAACTTATCAATGCGTGGAAACTTATTCTCTCGTTTATAATACGCGATTTTACGTTTGCACCCCATAGAATGTCGAGAAAGAGAACCACATCCTCGCGCCCGGACCCGGAAATTCCATTGATAGAGTTGGAGAAGCTTTCCATTGCCAGGTTTACCGAAAGCGCCTATCTCAACTACTCGATGTATGTCATTCTCGATCGGGCGCTGCCGAGTATTGCCGATGGGCTTAAACCGGTACAACGCAGAATCGTTTACGCGATGTCAGATCTTGGTCTGCATGCTGGAGCAAAGTTCAAGAAATCGGCGCGCACCGTGGGCGACGTGCTGGGCAAGTTTCATCCTCACGGCGACAGTGCCTGTTACGAAGCCATGGTACTGATGGCTCAGCCCTTTAGTTATCGCTACCCGTTGATCGACGGACAAGGTAACTGGGGTAGTCAGGACGACCCGAAGTCTTTTGCCGCCATGCGCTATACCGAATCCAGAATGACCCACTATGCCCAGCTTTTACTGGCCGAGCTGGGCCAGGGAACCACTGACTGGATAGCTAATTTTGATGGTACCCTGGAAGAGCCGCGACTTTTGCCTGCACGGCTGCCAAATGTTCTGCTAAACGGTGGCTCAGGGATTGCGGTGGGGATGGCAACAGATATTCCTCCACACAACATTCGTGAGGTGGTCAGTGCCTGTGTCAGATTACTGGAAGATCCGAAAGCCGAATTAGCGGAGATTTGCCAACATATAAAAGGACCCGATTTCCCTACCGAGGCCGAACTCATTTCATCCCCGGAAGAAATCCGGCAAATATATGAAACCGGTCATGGCTCGCTGAAACTGCGCGCCGGGTGGCAAAAAGAAGGCGGCGAAATAGTTATCCATGCGCTGCCCCATCAGGTATCCGGGTCAAAAATTCTCGAACAAATTGCGGCCCAGATGGCGGCCAAAAAGCTACCCATGATATCGGATTTGCGGGATGAATCTGATCACGAGAGCCCGGTTCGACTAGTCGTTGAACCACGTTCAAATCGAATCGATCTGGATGCCCTGATGAACCATCTGTTTGTCACTACCGATCTCGAACGAAGTTATCGGGTTAACATGAACATGATCGGGATCGATGGCAAACCCAGGGTATTCGATCTCAAATCCATGTTGCAGGAGTGGTTGAACTACCGCCTGGCTACGGTCCAGAAACGCCTGCAGTTTCGTTATGACAAGATTGCCGAGCAACTGCATATCCTTGAAGGTTATTTAATCGCGTTTCTCAATATCGATGAAGTTATCCGCATCATTCGCAGCGAAGACAAACCCCGGCCGGTATTGATGAAACGGTTCAGCTTGAGCGAGATCCAGGCCGAAGCCATTCTGGACCTGAAACTACGCAAACTGGCCAAACTCGAAGAAATCAAAATTCGCCACGAGCATGAAGAACTGGAGAAAGAAAAAACCTGGTTGGGTAAAATTCTCAAATCCCGTGCCAGATTAAAATCCCTGGTGAGAGATGAGTTGATTGCCGATGCCGAAGAGTATGGGGACCAGCGCAGGTCACCCATTGTCCAGCGGGAAGTGGCAAAAGCCATGGACCACCATGACCTGGTACCGGCGGAGCCGGTAACCATCGTATTATCAGCCAAAGGCTGGGTAAGGGCCGCCAAAGGGCATGATCTCGACCCGACGCAACTCGGTTTTAAATCCGCCGACAGTTTTCTCGACGCTGCCCGCGGCAAGACCAATGATTTGCTGCTGGCCATCGATTCCAACGGCAGGAGCTATTCGTTGTCTCCACACTCGCTACCCTCTGCGCGCAGTTTTGGCGAACCCCTTGGCAGTATGGTCAATCCCCAGGCCGGAGCACATTTCTGTGGATTAATGATGGGTAAAGAAGAGTCCGAGTATCTGCTCTGTACCAATGCAGGATATGGTTTTGTTTGCAGGGTGGGAGAACTGGTGACCCGAAACAAGTCCGGCAAAGCAACCATCAAGGCAGGAAACGAGGTTGATGTCCTGATTCCACAACGGATTTTTGATTTCGATGATGACTGGGTTGCGGTCATCACCAATGTTGGCAGATTATTGATTTTCACCGTCGGTGAGCTTACCCGACTGGCGAAAGGTAAGGGAGTCAAGCTGATTAACATCCCGACAGCGAAATTCAAATCCGGAGAAGAGAAGGTTCTTGACTGCACTGTATTTCGTGAAGGAGAAAAACTCAGGGTCACCAGTGGCAAGAGACACCTCAATTTGAAACCATCCGACTTTGATAACTATGTAGGTTTGCGGGCCCAGCGAGGAAAGTTTTTGCCGCGCGGGTTTCGCCAGGTGCAGACCATAGAGACGATCCGCAAATAACTGTCGACAATAATCAATCATGAACCAGGCGCTATTTGAATCCCATCTGCCAGATCTCGAACTCATCTACCGCGGCAAGGTGAGGGATGTTTACGCCATCGATGATGAGCATATGTTGATTGTTGCCAGTGACCGGCTATCCGCATTTGACGTCATTCTGTCCCGCCCCATTCCGGGAAAGGGTGAAGTGCTCACCAGGGTAGCCAACTTCTGGTTTGATCGAACTCGCTCACTGATACCTAACCAGCTAACGGATATCGATCTATCGGAGGTAGTGCCCAATGCCGGTCAACGTGCAGTCCTGGGTGACCGCGCGACCATTGTACGGCGGTTTAAACCATTACCCATTGAAGCCGTTGTGCGTGGATATATCATCGGCTCCGGTTGGAAGGATTATCAGAATACCGGGGCAATATGCGGTATTCAGCTTCGACCCGGCCTCATCCAGGCCGAGCAACTGGATGAGCCGATCTTTACCCCTGCCACCAAGGCAGAAATGGGCGATCACGACGAAAATATCAGCTTTGGACAGGTAGTCCAGCGCGTCGGTCTGGAACTCGCAGAGCAGGTCAGAACGTTGAGCATTCAGATATACCGAGAAGCCGCAGTATACGCACGGCAACGTGGCATTATCATTGCCGACACCAAATTTGAATTCGGTCTGGATACGAATGGCACCCTGCACCTTATAGACGAAGTATTGACTCCAGATTCATCGAGATTCTGGCCTGCCGATACCTATCAACCGGGTACAAGCCCGCCGAGTTTCGATAAGCAATTTGTCAGGGATTACCTCGAAACCCTCCCCTGGGACAAAACCGCGCCCGGGCCCGAATTGCCGGATGAAATTATCAATAAAACAGCAGAAAAATATGCCGAGGCAGAAGCACGCTTGACCCGGCACCGGGAAACCATTGAAAAATAAACCTGGGACGTCTCTATTCTGTTTCTGTTGAACGCTCAAACCCTGAATAGCGATGTGACCGCTGATCGCACCACATTACAAAGACAGTCGTGGGATCCTCGCGTTGGTCTGTTGGTTCTGATGGTCCAGGGTTATAGGGTGTACTACGCTATATTGAAGCGACAATCATGAACTCTCTCTATCGTGATGCGGATCGCCCTTTACCGGGCATTCTCTTGATGATCGCCGGGGTTGCCTGTTTTTCGGTGATGGACGCAATGATCAAATGGTTGTCTTCGGATTTTCCAATTACCCAGATCGTGGCATTGAGAAGCTGGTTCGGTCTGCCTATCCTGTTTGTTCTGGTGTATTTTGAAGGCGGCATTTCAGGATTAAAAACAAAGAGGCCCGCCGCCCACGGATTGCGATACCTGCTTGTCCTTATTTTAAGCTTCAGTTTTTTCTGGGTGTTATCCAGAATGAAACTTATAGACGCGATCGCCATTACCTTCGCCGCTCCAATACTGATTACCGCTCTTTCTGTTCCGATATTGAAGGAATCCGTAGGAGTGCAACGCTGGCTCGCGATTCTGGCTGGATTCATTGGCGTACTTGTGATGCTCAGACCGGGAGCTGGCGTGTTTCAATGGGCGGCGGTGGTTGCGTTGGGGAGCACGACCGTATATGCATTCCTGATGATCAGCACCCGCGCGTTGAAATCTACCGAAACTACCGCAGCGCTATTGTTCTATCCACAAACAGGTATGGCGTTAACCGGGGTCTTAATTGCTCCAATATACTGGCAGCCTGTAACCTTCGCCCAACTTGGCTTGTTTGCCGCTGCCGGCACATTCGGTAGTCTGGGCATACTCTGTCTGACCAATGCATTTCGTCTGGCACCCGTTGCAGTGGTCTCTCCATTTGAATATACCGCTCTTATCTGGGCTACCATTCTCGGTTATTTGCTATGGCAGGAGCTACCGGACCCACTCACCGTGTTTGGAGCCAGCATCGTTATTGTCAGCGGGTTGTATATTTTTTATCGGGAAACTGTAAAAACCGGCAGCGCTCAACCCAAGCTACCGGGAATGAGTCCTGACGACACCGGACAATAATTTCTGAAAGAACAAACTATTGTGAGGTAATGGTATTGTGAGGTAATGGATCCCGCTGCCGGAAAGTGATTTTCATTATTCATCACCGTGGCAAATTTTCAGAAATAGTGTCACTTATTATAATTCCTGTCACGTATAAATCATCCATCCTTTACTCATGGCGTTTAAATCTATCGAAGTTTTCACTTTATCATCGTTTAAAAACAATCATTTAAAGATAATTTGAAAAAAAACTGGCACCAGGCCAAAGATGGCACAAATCTTGCTTCATGTACTTGTAGTCTATGTCGTCTGAAGTAACAATACCGATCATCACAAACTCAGGAGGGAGGGAGTATGAGTAGTCTTCGTGAAAAAATTCGTGATCAGAAATATACCAATGGATTTATAACGACAGATTTTCCGAAAGTTTATCATTTGGGAAAAAAGGCCGTAAAGTCGCCGAATACATCAACCGTGATTTACGACGGAAAACCAAATTCCAGGGAATGGGCGCTAATACCGGGAACAAATTGCAAAATTCGTTCAATTGTCCAGGAGTGAAATTGTGAGCATCCCCGAACAGGGAACTGTTTTCAAACCTGATCGGCTATCAATTCGAATAGACTCGCCGTAAAACAACCGGAAATTGACCTCAAGACGTGAGAATTGGCTTGGGCACCTTGCCATGCTGGTGTTCGCCATCCTGATTGCCGGATCTTTTTCTATAGGTCATCTGGCTGCTCCCCATATTGCACCCGCCGCGTTAAATGCAGTCCGGTTTGTTTTGGCGACCCTGTTTATGGGTATCGTATTAATTGCAATTCGGGGACGAACCCCGAAACGCCCCCCTTCTTTGTTTCACATCATGATTCTGGGCGCATTGATGGCGATGTATTTTGTCCTGATGTTTACTGCATTGAGAATTTCCAGGCCAGTATCCACTGGCGCAGTATTCACCCTGATCCCGTTTATGAGCGCCATATTTGGCTGGATATTCTTGCGCCAGGTTACTCGCTCCGCAGTGATAGCATCGTTACTGATTGCAGCCACCGGGTCAGTCTGGATGATATTCCGTGGCGACATTAATGCATTTTTACAATTTGATCTCGGGCGAGGCGAATTAATATTCCTTATCGGTTGCGCCTGTCACGCAGCATATACGCCATTGGTAAAAAAATTCAATACGGGAATTGCCGTTATCGAGTTTACTTTCTGGACATTACTGGCAACCACGATTTGGATTATTCTCCTCGGATTTGGCGCAATTACAGCGACCAACTGGATTGCACTACCGGATATAGTCTGGTGGGCAATCGCTTATTTGTCCATCTTCACCACAGCAATTACCTTTTTCCTGGTGCAGTTCGCTTCCATGCACCTGCATGCGGCAAAGGTCTTGTCTTATGGTTATCTCACCCCGGGATTTATTATTCTAATAGAAGGGATGATCGGCCATGGCTGGGCGAGCCTGTCTGTTGGTCTCGGTGCAGTAGTAACGGTTACCGGACTGGTATTTCTGGCACTGGCACCGGATAGCTGAGACAATTGGGATTCGTTATTCAGGGTGGACCAGGTGAAAACACTACATAGTCGCAGTTGGAATTCATCCGCCGGAAATTTTTCGAAGTTTGGACTCCTCGCCCCAATGGCCGGCCTGCTTTTAATCTCTCTGGGTCTAGTGATTAGCCCGGCCAGTGGGCAAAATTATGACCCGCAAGAATTCAGGTTAAAAGCTTCCGATTTACTGGATGCGGATGAAATGTCAGGGCCTCACTATCGAATTGATGAACGGGTGGTCAATACAGATTATATGAACCAATACCTGGTGAAATCAGATTTTGGTGAATTTGCCGCCAGTAGCGACGACGAGTTGGAGATGCGTATCAACGAAGTTGCCGCCATCGTTACATTGCAAACAATGACCAAGAGTGAGGTGTTCACTTCAGCCATGATGGACACGGCAAAAAAACCGGTGCAGATGATTCAGAATGTAGTAAAAGAACCCGTCTCGACGGTCAAAGGTATTCCTGCTGGAGCCACTCGACTATTCAAACGAACGGTTCGTGTGGTCGGCGATACGGTTGAAAAATCCAGCGAATTTGTCCAGGAAAAAACAACCAAAAAAGACACTGAAAGCAGTGCTGAAGGAGACGACCAGAGTGCAGTTGACAAAGGACTGGATAAAGGAGAAGAGTACTCCAAGAAATATTTGGGCTATACCAGTTCCATAAGGAAACTGGCCAGGGGGTTGGGGGTTGATCCCTATTCCTCAAACAAGATTTTACAGGAGGAATTGGGCACCCTTGCCTGGGCAATGACTGCCGGCTCCTTCCTCACAGGAAAGGCAATGCCTTCTATTCCCAAAGAAGTTTCCTATATGGGAGATTTGAATGAACTGGTTTGGGACACAGACCCCCTTGACCTTCAGCTTCTGAATGAGAAACATATGGAAGAAATGGGCGCCAGCAAGGCGTTAATCGAGTCTTTCTACGACAACGAAAATTACTCCCCGTCGATGAGTACGCGATTGGTGGGCTCCCTCTATTCAATGGAAAGAACCGAGGGCAGGACGCTAATACTGGAGCAAGCTGCTGTGGCTAAAAATAAATCCGAAGGACGTATATACAGAATACTCGCGGAAACGCTGTCGATAGCACATGTCTCCTCACCTGTGGCCCAGATACTGAGCAGCTCAATCTGGCCGATGGCGAGATTGGCAACCGGATCCCTGATATTTGTTCTTCCCGTTGACTACGTGGTCTGGACCGAAACCTCCAGTGCCGCCATTCAAAAGCTGACTAAAGAAGCCCATCGTATTGACGCCAGTGGCAATCGGGAATTCTGGATTATGGGCAGGGTATCTGATCTTGCACGGGCTGAAATGGAAGCCCTCGGCTGGACCGTGCTGGCTCAGTACAAACCCGGTACTGATGCTTGATGACTATCAGACCTCGAGTTTTTCCTTATTGTTCCAGGGAACCTCTGATGCAGCTCTGCATCCGGGGGGCGTTCTCAATGACCAGGCGCCGTTATTGATCCAGAAAATGTCCCAGACAAGGCATGGGGAATGAAGTTTTGGCTTTTAAACATCTTCTATCACCAATAACCATTCGCGGTTTGCACATCCGCAACCGGATTTTTTCTACCGGTCATATGACGCGCATGGTGGAGGAAGGTATGCCGAGCGATCAGATGGTGGCCTACCATGAGGCGCGCGCCAAAGGCGGTGCCGGTCTCATCATTTGTGAAGCCGCCCGAATACATGATTCGGCATTATCCGATTCTCCAGCTGTGGATGCGAGCACTGATCGCTGCATCGCACCCTACAAAAAAATAGCAGACGCTATCCATAGACATGGTTGCAAAGTGTTTGGCCAGGTAAGCCATTCCGGCCGCGCCAATGACAGGCGTCGTGGTGGACTGCGTGACGTTCCCTATTCAGCATCGGCTACGCCGGACGAACGCTTTCACAATATGCCAAGGGCAATGGATCTGGAAATGATCGAGGAGGTGATTTGCGCCTACGGCGCGGCGGCGGCACGCATGGCCGAGGCCAATCTCGACGGGGTTGAAATACCGGCCAGTCATGGCCTGTTACCTGCCCAGTTTTTAAATCCAAGGGTAAATGTTCGCGGCGATAAATACGGCGGTGATCTTGAGAATCGAGCGCGTTTTCTTTGCGAGGCTATTCGATCTGTTCGCGCTGGAATTGGGGTGGATTTGGTGTTGGGAATACGCATTTCGGTAGACGAACTGGAACACAATGGCCTCGCACCTGAAGAGACACGTGAAATCTGCAAACTTCTCTCCGCCCTGCCCGAGCTGGATTATATAAATGCCATCGCGGGCTCCATGGCTGGACTCAGCGGGTCGGTGCACGTTGTCCCGCCAATGATGATCGAACATGGTTATACCGCACCCCTTGCCGAGATAATCAAATCCGTTACCGACAAACCTGTTTTTGTCGCCGGACGCATCAATCAACCACAGATTGCAGAGCAGATACTGGTTGCCGGACAAGCTGACATGTGTGGCATGACCAGAGCACTGATCGCTGATCCAGAGCTGCCAAACAAAACCATTGCCGGTGATATTGAGAACATTCGCGCCTGTATTGGTTGTAACCAGGCATGTATAGGTCACTATCATCTTGGTACTCCTATATCCTGTATCCAGCACCCTGTTACCGGGAGAGAGAAAACCCTTGGTCTGATTTCAAAGGCAGCAACGGCAAAAAATATTGTTGTGATAGGCGCCGGTCCTGGCGGACTGAAAGCGGCCACCACTGCAGCTGAGCGCGGTCATCATGTCACATTGTGCGAAGCGACGAATAGTGCAGGTGGACAGGTAGCGCTGGCACAGTTACTGCCGGGGCGTAGTGAGTTTGGTGGGCTTACGACAAATCTACTTCGTGAAGCCGAGAATGCGGAGGTAAATATCCTGTACAACACCCGGGTCAATATACAATGGCTAATCGATGCTCGAGCTGACACCGTAATTATTGCCACTGGCGCAACGCCCTGCCATCCGGAAATTGAAGGCGAGGAAACAGGCCATGTTGTCGATGCGTGGCAGGTTTTACAGGGCGAAGTGGAGGTCGGGTCGGGCGTCGTGATAGCAGACTGGCGGTGTGACTGGATTGGTCTTGGAGTGGCCGAATTACTGGCACGAGATGGTTGCCATGTACGACTTGCGATCAATGGCATGGGCGCGGGACAGGAACTGCAGTCCTATATCAGAGACCAATGGGTTGGCACAGTGCATCGTCTCGGGGTGCAATTTATTCCCTATGCCCGATTATTCGGCATCGACGAAGATAGCGTCTACTTGCAGCACACCTTAAGCAATGAACCCATTGTCTGTGAAGACGTAAATACGCTTGTTCTGGCCCTGGGGCATACCTCCAACAACTTCCTCGAACCGTTGATAAAACAGGCCGGGCTGGACTATCGTATGGTTGGGGATTGTCTTAGCCCCCGATCCGCCGAAGAAGCAGTTTACGAAGGCATGATGGCGGGACTTGAAGTTTGAGATCTGTTATTCGGTTATGTGCATTACCTTTTGCGGTATCAGCCAAAGACAAATTGTGCAAATTTCGAATAGTCGCTTTGAGACAATGACTGGATAACGGAACTGTAGTTAGACTATGATCACATAAATGTACGGGTAAATTTCTGCCTGACTAAATATTCAGTAAATTCAATTGGTAGATTTCATGTCGGACTCTGTTAAGAATCAAACTCTCACCATATCCCACTCCGATAACTCCCCATTTGCCGGAGCGGGACTGCGATCATTCTTCGAATACCGCCAGCTTGGAATTAGTGAAGCAACTTCCGGTGGTTTTGGTGCCCAGGTAATTCGTGCGATTCCAGGGGAACATTCTGCGGGTCAGTGGCATACTCATGCCCTCGACTTTCAAATGGTTTATGTTATCCGGGGCTGGGTTGAGTTTGAATATGAGGGTGAAGGCAAGGTGATACTACGTGCGGGATCGTCTGTTTTGCAGCCGCCGGAGATTCTGCACAGGGAAGTGAGCCACTCGGATGATCTGGAATTAATCGAAATTACCTCTCCGGCAGAGTTCGAAACCACACCTGTCGATGTTGCTGAATGAAAAATACTAACACTACCCAGGAATTACAGACCAGGGAGGGCCGGAACCGAGCCTGCAGGGACGTACTCGTGGCGTGTTCTGGAAAATTAATCGATATTCCGCACCACGAATGAATACAGTATTTCGAGTCAACCGAAGAACATTTTTGTCCTGAAAGCGCTAACTTGCCGGCGGCGTCTTCCTGAACAAATTTCGAAACGATTCGAACGGGTTTTTGCTTTTCTTTTTTGATGAATCACTATACCACTGCCCGGATATCTTGACATCGCTTGCCAGATACTGACTATCGGGAAAGTTCAGCTCCAGTACCCGGTAGGAGTCATCTGCCAACTCAGGTAATTGCATTGCTCTATAACTTTGCACAAGCAGTGCCAGTGCCAGTTCAACTGTCGGGGTTTCCGGGTAGTTTTCTACTACTCCCTTGGCCCGATTGACCACCGCAACGTGGGCGCCCCTGGTAAAATAGTAATTCGCAATGGCAATTTCATGTCTGGCGATAGCGTTAGTGAGATAACGCACACGTTCCCTGGAACTGGAAGCGTAACGACTGTCGGGAAACAGCGTATAAACTTCCCTGAATGCGTCTAGTGCATTTTGCGTGAGAATGGGATCGCGGTCACTCAAATCATCCTTTCCCAGCAATAGTCCCAAACTCGATTCATCTTCCTCAAAACTGGAAAGTCCCTTCAGGTAGTATGCGTAGTCAACCGATGTGTGAGTCGGATGAAGTTTGATAAATCGATCTGCGGCAGCAATGGCAAGACCCGACTCCTCGTTCTTGTAATAGGCAAATATGGTATCGAGTTGAGCCTGCTCAGCATAAACACCATAGGGAAATTTTGCCTCCAGATCACGAAGTCGTTCGATCGCCTTTTCCCAGTTACCCTTGTCGAGACTTTGTTTGGCACGTGCATGCAGCTCTTCCACCGTAGCATTTGGATCGACCTGTTTTTCTTTTTTAAAAATAGAGCAGCCGGACATCAGCACGACTGCCAATATCAGTATCAGGCTGGATTTATTTTGCATGGGAATTGAACACGGGGTTGATTTTCTATCGTAGAATTGGTTGTCGGCACTCGGTGGAGATTATGTGGTTGTGACACTATGAAATAGTCCCGGAATATAACCCTTGCAGCACACTAGCGCACCGCAGAATATCCAGCAATCCGGCCTCCATGGTATGTATTGTGCCATAGAAATTACAAAGATTGCACCAAATCGTGGTCTATGGAACCGGTAAAACTCCGATGGCGGATAACAAAGCAAGCTTAAATCTCGAAATTCCTTCCCACTTTGAGGGAGTACGAGCCGACAAGGCCCTGGCTGAGCTATTGCCCGAGTACTCCCGCGCCACAATTCAAGGTCTGATCAAGCAGGGAAATATTCTCTGCCAAGGAAAAACGCTAAAACCCAGTGGAAAATTTCGCGGCAATGAAACTCTTGAAATAATAATCCCCCCACCCCGACCTGCTGAGTGGGAAGCACAGCAATTGCCCCTGGAAGTGATTTATCAGGATCCGCATTTGTTCGTCCTCAACAAGGCTCCCGGATTGGTAGTACATCCCGGGGCCGGCAATCCTGACGGAACATTACTCAATGGCCTGCTTTACCTCGATCAGAGCCTTCGAACCCTGCCTCGCGCCGGAATCGTCCACCGCCTCGATAAAGACACTTCAGGGTTGATGGTAGTAGCACGCACAGAACTGGCAAGACAAAGCCTGATTCGCCAATTGAAAGATCACACGGTAAGCCGACAATACATCGCCATTGCCATCGGAATTCCGGTAACCGGGGAGACCATCGACCAGCCCATTGGGCGCCATCACCATGATCGTCTTCGCATGGCCGTGACCGAAAGAGGTAAACCTGCCATTACCCACGTAAGGGTACGGCGAAAATTTCGTAGCCATAGCCTGCTGGAGGCAGCACTGGAAACTGGCCGCACCCACCAGATCCGGGTTCACCTGAGTTGGCGCGGATACCCGCTGGTCGGTGATTCCACGTACGGCGGGCGGGTTAAACTACCCCCTGATGCTGGTTCTGATTTGATATCCACACTGCAGGGATTCGATCGCCAGGCGCTGCATGCCCGCGCCCTTAGCCTGTCTCATCCGGCGACCGGCGAACCGATGCTATGGCAGCAGGATATACCGATGGATATGCAAATCCTGATAGATTTGTTGGAACTTGACCTCGGGTCTCACAGGATTGGTCAGCAATGAAATTGCCCCGGGTATCGGAATGTGGCTTAATAGCATGGTCAGTTTGAACGTTTTATAACATTATCTGGAGAAATTACCGTGCCAAGCAATCTCTGGTTACTGCTTGAACCATCCATCAAGCAGCACGCAGCGCGTACTGCATGGATTTGCCGACAGCGGAACAACAAGCGTGTCATCAGTTACCAGCAAATTTATGATTCTGTATTGTGTGCTGCCCACGATTTGCGGCAATCGGGGGTTAACACCGGTGACACGGTAGGTATTACCGCCCCCAATGGCCCCGAGTGGACCATCGCTGCCCTCGCCGCATTTCGCATTGGAGCCAGGGTAGCGCCCATTCATATTGGCAATAGCGAACACGAAATAGAATCCCAGATTGCGGCGGTAAACCCCAAAGTGATGATGGTACATGAAACCGAAATTACTCATAGCATCAGGATGCCGATCACTTTGCAAAAAGATTCAGAAAAAATTGCTGCCGAGCAGAAAATTTCTGCTGCAGATGATCCTGATGCAGTGGCTGTTCGAATTTACACCTCTGGCAGCACTGGCACACCCAAGGTTGTCAAGCTGTCCCACAGCAATCTTGCGTCTAATGTAATCGCTGCGACCAAAATTGAGACTTTTGATTCCAGTGACAAGTTTATTTCATTACTGCCTTTCTCCCACGCCATGGGGCTGACCGGCAACGTAACGTTACCCTACTATGTTGGCGCCACACTGATTTTGCCTAAAGTTCTGGCAGCCAGCGAAATACTTGCCGCGCTGCAGGAAGAAAGCGTAACCGTACTGATTGCGGTGCCCAGATTGTTTCGCAACATCATGCTGGGGCTGGAAAAGAAATTTAGTGCCGGTGGCAAAGGGCTTGCGCTCTACAGAAAATTACTTAAGTCAGTACCGATTCGATTCCGCCACCACCTGAATGGACCGATTCGGAACAAGCTTGGCGGTAATATAAAAGTCTGGGTTAGTGGTGGTTCGCACCTGGATGGCCGCATCAGTCGTTACTACCACGATCTCGGGTTACCCCTGAGACAAGGTTATGGGCTTACAGAGACCTCTCCACTGGCCTGTATCCAGGATAACTTTGACCCGGCGGTAGAAAGCGTTGGTCGTGCTATCGACAAAGCCACGGTCAAAGTTGTTGCAGCGGATGAAAATGGTAATGGCGAGGTATGGATCAAGGGACCGAATGTTATGTTGGGATATGAGGATGAAGTACAAACCGCCGCGGTATTGGAAGACGGCTGGTTTAAAACCGGTGATATTGCAAAAATTGATAGCCAGGGAAGAATCACCCTGACCGGGCGTTCCAAGCGATTGATTGTGACCGAAGCCGGGAAAAACGTTTATCCGGAAGAGTTGGAAACATTATTGGAACGCGATCCCATGGTCAAGGAAGCGGGCGTACTGGAGGCCGAAATGAAGCCAGTCTGCATTTTGGCAATGGATGGTGATGACACCAGAGCTGAAGCACAAAGGGTTCTCAAGGCTTTCAATCAGCTGGTTTCAAAGCACAACCAGATCACCCGCTTCGCCCTTGTCGAAGAATTACCCCGCACACCTCTTGGCAAGATGGCATTACAGGAATTACCGGAAATGTTTGAGTGTCACGAATGTGCCCGATAGTTTATCGGGTGATGTTAAAATCCCGCAATCGCGTTGCAATGCTTGACAAAGAAACGACCATTGGCTGTGCACTGCTGCTTACCGGGATACACCACAGGAACGCTGAATCCATGATCATCAGATTGATAGAGCGCTTGTTCTAATGGTCCGACACATTTCGATTGATGGGTTGGATCACTAATGCACTATATTAGCACCCGGGGCGCTGCTCCCCGTCTCAATTATTCCGGTGTTACCCTCGCTGGACTTGCCAGTGATGGCGGGCTCTATGTTCCGGAATCGTGGCCGACTTTACACCACGACCAAATCAGGCAACTTCGCGGGTTGCCCTATAGTGAACTTGCCACCGAAATTCTATGCCTGTTTTCCGCAGGGGATATCGCAAAGGAATCGATTGCCAAATTAACCTCTGCTGCTTATAGCAATTTCAGTCATAGTGCCATCGCACCGCTAAAGCAGCTGGATAGCGCTCTATACGTTATGGAGCTATTCCACGGCCCGACTCTGGCATTCAAGGATTTTGCGCTGCAATATCTTGGTCAACTATTTGATTACCTGTTAACTGATCGCAATGAAACCTGCACAATTGTTGGTGCGACTTCCGGAGATACCGGTTCTGCTGCCATAGAGGCTGTGCGCGGCATGGACTCGGTAACACTGTTTATGCTGCACCCCAATGGCAAGGTATCCGATGTTCAGCGACGTCAAATGACCACGGTACTGGATCACAATATCCATAATATTGCGGTTGATGGCACATTTGACGATTGCCAGAACCTGGTCAAGGCGATGTTTAACGATGCTGAATTTCGGTCCAGACACAATCTTTCCGCAGTAAATTCCATTAACTGGTCACGTATCGCAGCCCAGGTTGTCTACTATTTTCGTGCAGCACTCGAGCTCGGGGCCCCCGACACGCCTGTTAATTTTGCCGTTCCCACTGGAAACTTTGGCAATGTGCTGGCTGGGTATGTGGCCAGACAAATGGGGTTACCCATTAACCGCTTGATCATCGGATCCAATAGCAACGATATCCTCACGCGATTTTTTGAATCCGGCAAGATGGAGAAAAAAGGGGTCAATCCATCTTTATCGCCGAGTATGGATATACAAATTTCAAGTAATTTTGAGCGTTATCTGTTTGAACTGATTAACCGGGACGGAGCCCGGATCAAATCTCTGATGGATACTTTTTCTTCACAAGGCGGGTTTGAAATCGAAGAGGAGGCTCTTGTTCGGGCAAATCAACTATTTTCTGCCCATCGACTGGATGATAATCAAACCCGCGCAGAAATTTCGAGGGTATATCAGGAAACGGGAGAAATTATGGATCCACATTCGGTAATCGGTGTTGCTGCTGCCCGGATTCATGCAGAGCCCGGAGTTCCTACGGTGGTACTCGGTACCGCTCATCCGGCCAAGTTTGCTGATGCAGTAAAACTATCCACCGGAATAAATGTTTCACTGCCCGATGTGGCTGCACATATTATGGATGGGGAAGAACGTGTTGTTCATGTCAGCAATAATCTGGCCGCAGTACAGGCTGTGATAAACGATGGCTGAATCGATGAAGACACCGCTGCTGTCAGTGCAAGACCTCCGGGTACACTTTCGCATCCATGACAATATTGTGGATGCGGTACGTGGTGTTTCGTTTGATGTTTATCGAGGTAAAACCCTGGCTTTGGTAGGGGAATCCGGATCCGGAAAATCGGTTATTGCGAGAGCGATCATGGGCATTCTGCCCAGTATCGGTGAACCCTATAATGGAAAGATCATCCTGCGCAAGCAGGAAAATTCTCCGGTAGACCTGCTCACACTCGATCCCGATGGCAAACAGTTTCGCGCCTATCGTGGCGGCAGTATGTCCATGATCTTCCAGGAACCCATGGTATCACTTTCACCAATACACACGGTAGGCAATCAGGTTGCAGAAACTTTGCATCTGCACCGTGACGTCTCCCGTTCCGAAGGCAGAAATTTGTGCCTGGAGATGCTTAAGCTGGTGGGATTTCGGGATTCAGAACGGGCGCTCAAATCCTATCCGTTTGAGCTATCGGGCGGCATGCGCCAGCGGGCCATGATCGCAATGGCGTTGATCTGCAATCCTGCCTTATTGATCGCTGATGAACCCACCACAGCGCTCGACGTTACGATCCAGGCGCAGATTCTTAAACTGATCATGAAATTGCAACAAAAGCTGGATATGGCGGTGATCATGATAACCCATGATCTCGGAGTAGTAGCAAATGTCGCTGACGATGTGGTGGTAATTTATCATGGCGAAGTAATGGAAGCAGGTTCGGTAGAAGAAGTTTTTACAGAACCCAAACACCCCTACACCCGGGCACTGCTAAAGGCAGTTCCACGTTTCGAAATGGCAACGGATGAACGACTGGTGCCGTTACGGGCGATACACGCAGAGGTAGGCGCATTCCTCGCCGAGCGGCGTATGATCAAAAAAATTGATTCTGCCAAACCGCTACTCGAAGTCAGCAATCTAAACAAAACATTCGGTGCCCGGAGCTCGGCATGGTCTCTGAAACGAAGCCTCGATGGTGTTAAGGCAGTGGATGATGTCAGTCTTACCATAACCCGAGGGGAATCTGTAGGCCTGGTCGGTGAGAGTGGAAGCGGAAAATCGACCCTGGGGAAATTAATTGTACGTGCACTGACAGAGGACAGCGGCACAATAAAATTTAACGGCAGCACCGCCAACTACGAAGTTGAATCGCTGGAAGATGACGAACTATTCGACTATCGTTGCAAGGTCCAGTATATGTTTCAGGATCCCGTTGGTTCACTCAATCCAAGTATGACGGTATTTGATATCCTGCGCGAGCCGATGATCATACACAATCTGGGTGACGCTGATTACCAGATTGAAATGTGCAAGGAATTGATGCGCCTGGTCGGCCTCGACCCGCGATATCTGCGCCGCTATCCCCATAGCTTTTCCGGCGGTCAGCGACAACGAATCGGCATTGCCAGGGCGCTGGCATTGCAACCCGAGCTATTGATTTGCGATGAACCGGTGTCAGCGCTGGATGTATCAATTCAGGCCCAGGTACTGAATCTTTTACGTGATCTGCAAAAGGAACTTGGACTGAGTTACCTTTTTATCTCTCACAACCTGGCGGTGGTGGATTATATAGCTGACCGGGTCGCTGTGATGTTTCAGGGTCAGCTGGTAGAAATTGCACCGGCAAATGACCTGTTCGATAATGCCGCCCACCCATATACTCAAAGCCTGCTTAAAGCCGTGCCAGTAGCAGACCTGGGCAAGTTGCTTGATTTTGACCAGATTGCGGAAACCGAAAGTGCCACCCAATGGGGAGAGCTTTATACAGATTCTATCAATCATAAATTATCGCTGCGGGAAATTGGTCCCGGTCATTTTGTACGGGCCAGCAGCGAACTGGAAATTTCGCTGAACAACTAATGAACGGTATTCTATGAAAATTATAACGAAAATCTTGATATCCAGTCTGTTGCTGTTGGGACTGACGACCCCTGGTCTTGCCGGAGAATACATTGAGAACGATTATCTTGCCGACCAGGTTTCGTCGGGTGAATTGCCTCCCGTTGCCCGGCGCTTACCTCTGGAGCCGGCAATTGTTCCCCTGAGCGGTGACCTGCAACCCGGTATCCATGGTGGAACCCTCAGGATGCTGATGGGGAAGAGTAAAGATATCCGCATGATGATGGTATACGGTTATGCCAGACTGGTTGGTTTTAACAAGGATCTGGACCTGGTCGCCGATATTGTCAAAGACTATGAAGTGGAATCTGGTCGTAGCTTTACTTTTCATTTGCGAAAAGGTCATCGCTGGTCAGATGGCGAACCATTTACCACCGAGGCATTTCGTTACTACTGGGAAGAAGTGGTGAATAACGACGATTTGTATCCTTTTGGTTTACCTGGCGCATTGCTGGTAGATGGCCAACCACCAAAGGTTGAATTTATTGATGAGGCCACAGTCAGATATAGCTGGGATCAACCAAACCCGTTTTTTCTGCCGGCGCTGGCAGCACCGCGACCTTTGTTTCTTTATGCACCGGGTCATTACCTGCGGCAATTTCACGCTAATCATAGTGATACCGATGCCCTTGATGCTATGGTGAAAGAAACGGGGGTCCGCAGTTGGACCGGATTGCATCACAAACGCAACCACCCGTACAAGAATGATAATCCCGAGTTACCGGTGCTTCAACCCTGGGTAAACACCACCCCGCCTCCAGCGGAACGATTTATATTCAAGACCAACCCGTACTACCACAGGGTAGACGTTAACGGCCGACAACTGCCGTACATTAATGAAGTCACCGTACAGATTACCAGTTCCAGCCTGGTAGCTGCCAAGACCAGTGCCGGTGAGTCAGATTTACAGGGACGTTATATCAGACTGGATGACTATACTTTTTTGAAAAGTGGTGAGGCTGGAGGCAACTATACGGTCCGGTTATGGGAAAGTGGCACCGGGTCGAAGTACGCGCTGTATCCAAACCTGAATAGTAATGATCCTGTGTGGCGGGATCTGGTCAGACAAAGAGAATTTCGACGCGCGCTGTCCGTTGGCATTGACCGAAGTGAAATAAATGAGGTGATTTACCTGGGTCTGGCGAGAGCCGCAGGGAATACGGTGTTGCCAAGTTGTTCTTTGTTCAATGAACCAAAGCAAAGCTTATGGACCCAGTTCGACCTCGATCTGGCCAACCAGCTCCTGGACAGTATCGGCCTCGATCAGCGAGACAAACGCGGTATTCGATTGATGGCAAACGGAAAACCCATAGAAATTGTATTGCACACCGCAGGAGAAGGCACAGAGGAAACCGATATTCTGGAACTGATCGGGGAGAGTTGGAGCCAACTGGGCATCAAACTTCACCCCAAGCCATCCCAACGTGAAGTATTTCGGGAACGGGTGTTTTCCGGCGAAGCCATGATGGCGATGTTCAATGGTATCGCCAATGGCCTTCCCACTGCAGAAATGAGTCCGGAGGAATTTGCACCAACGGATCAG
>CAYOGN010000096.1:0-16266 GCA_964403545.1 uncultured Gammaproteobacteria bacterium | reverse complement strand
CGGTAGGGGCAACCCTACCTCCTACCCGATGTATATGGGGACAGAATTAATTCTGTCCCCGTTCCCCAGGTACTGTCCCCGTCCTCAGGTAAGCACACACCTCAATTAATATACCGATATTCCGAATCCAGCACCTTCTCTGCAACCAGCACATCGATAGCGGGTTGCAGGTGTTTCTCGTATCGTCGCCATCGTTCTTTTGAGCTGGTATAGATACCCTCTCGAACCTGCCAGATACTCGCCGTTCGAACCGCCGTGCCCGAAGTCTTCTGATCCAGGCAGGCATCAGTCCATTCCAGCCCCATATGATCAATCAGGGCGCGGGTTTCCTGTTCGCTATTACTCACCAGCGCCTCATATTGAACTTTATAGAGTTCTTCGCCAAATATCTGGTGCCAGTGGCGCATCAGTCGATGATATCTGACGTAATACCTGGCAACTACATCAAGGTCGTAAACAAAATTAATCTCTGAACCATAAAGTTGAAAATAATTGGAAATGATCACATCAAGCGGATGGCGATGGCAATGGGCAATTGCGGCATGGGGAAACATGGCTTTAATCAACCATACGTGAACAAAATTAAACGGCATTTTATCGGTAAAGTAGTTACCGGGAATTTTATGCAGGCGATTGACCCAATTGAAATACTCCTGGGTTTCCTGCCCAAACATGGTTGAATCCATATCGATAAAGTCGTTTGGGTACACTTTACGAGAGCTATACTTTTTTTCCAACCGGCCGATGGCCCTTTCAATGCATGGTAACTCGCCACAACCCGTCACCTCGGGATGACGGGTAATGATCTGTTCCACCAAGGTGGTACCACTCCTGGCCATACCCAACACGAATATTGGCTGGATATCGCTGTTATTGGTTAACACCACCTGATCGGGCTTGTGATCAAACACCTCAACGATGCGATCAATGTGGGCGAAATACTGATCGAAATCCATCGTGATTTCTTTTGATTTCAGTTTGTTACCAATATCATAGGTTTCAAATGCGAGATCATAAAGGCCACAATCATCGTAGATTTTGCCCATGGCGAAAGCGAGCTTACAGCGGATTCCGTCATCCAGATCGGATTGTTGCCACAGCTTCATTACCAACTGGGCATCGTCGTCGTCGACAGAATCAAATTTTTTCATCGCCACCAGATTGCGATAGGCTTCAGCATAATTTTCATTCAATGCCAGCGACTGGCGATAGAATTTCTCAGCTTTGTCCTTATTTCCCAGTGAGGCAAAGGTCAGCCCGATATTATTCTGGTATTCCGGATGATCGGGATCTAGATCGATGGCCTTCTGATAGCTTTGATTGGCTTTTTCAATGCTGTCCAGTTGCAGGTATGCGCTGCCGAGTGAATTCCATACGCGAGCATTGCGCGGTGATTTTTTTAAGATTACCAGGGCCTTGTCCACCACATTAAAATGATCCTTGATCATTTCACAAAATGCCATATCGAGAATTTGAACGCCTTCATCATCGGGATAGCGGCTTTTCAAATCCTTTAAAATTTTCGCTACTTCGTCATAGCGCTTCAGGTCCAGCAAAATTTGACCAAGCAGTTCCAGTTGCTCCTTGGTTGGTTGCTGACTGATCAGAGGATTAATGATTTCCAGCGCAGAATTTGCATCGCCTGAATGCAATACTGCATTGGCAAGATTAAAACGGGCATCCACATTGGATGGATCCGATTGCAGTGAGCTCTTGAAAACCTTCTCCGCCTGCTCAAAATCCCCCTTATCGGCGCTCATTGACCCCAGCAAATTGAGTGCCCTTGGATGACCCGGGGCCAGTTTAAGTGCGCGATTGGCAAATTTTACCGCCGCCTCCGACTGCTCCAATTCTCTTTGGGACAGACCCAGATTAATCATTGCATCGACGTTATCCGGCGCTTTTTTTAGTACTTCGCGATATTCTTTTTCCGCTTTATGGTGCAACCCGAGATGCTGGTATGCGAGGGCAAGATTGTATTTTATCGCAACGCTATCCGGCGCCAGCCTGGCGACTTTCTCCAGCCCCTTTCTGGCACCGGCGGCATCTCCATTTTGCAGCTGGTGGGCAGCGCTGACAAACATGGACTGAATTTTTTCAACGGAAATATTCTTTTTCATACTGACTCAAAAGGCTCTGCAAATCGTGTTCGGAAAACGGTGAATTTTACCAGCTTACCAAAGCCTCCAGATGGTTTTCGGCAGCAACTGAATACAGGGGCCCTGTCAATGTGACAGAACGCCCTGGTACATTAGCCCCGCTACGGTTGAGTCAGTTGTTCAGAGAACCACACCGCCCGGGAGTCTGTGGAACTCTGGAAAAATCGTAGCCTGGTTTTAACGAAACCTGAAGATAAGCGTACCCGAAATAACATCAAGATCTGGCGTTGTGATATCACTATCCGCAAGACGCAATGTTTCATCAAAAGCATAACGTGTCCATTCCACTCGAATGGAAACATTGCTACCAAGATTAATGGCACCACCGGCACCGACAATGATAGTCCCGCCGGTGGCGCTTTCTCTTTCCGCAAGACCCAGCGATGGAACCGCAGCAATTACCTCCACTTCACCCCCCGCAAGGCCGATACGGCCAAAGATGCCACCAATACTGCCGATCGGGATTTGCGGTAGCAGCGAGATACTGAAACCGGACAATTCAACCGTAGCATCTGCAGCCACCGGGGACGATACCGTCAACGATGGTGAACCAAGGTCAAAATACATGCCTTCTGCAGCAACAAAATCGTTAATCTGGTAGCCGATAATTCCCTGTAACGCCGTATCATTATTCGCGTCGTCGCAGACAACAAAAACAGTAGAACAGAGTTCATTGAGGGAGCCTGTATCTTTGATCTCCGATTGTCCCACTGAAAAACCACCGTACCAGCCGGGCTCTGTTGCTGAAACCGGAATACTGAGAAAGGCCAGCAAAAGACCTGTTAAACCTGCGCTAGCTCTGGATCTTGTTTTGTGTATTGTCATGGTGCACCGTTATCAAAATTGAAATATTTTGCAATCATATCGAGGTTTTTCTGGTCTGTATATGTCCGGGTTTTACTGTCACTTATCTGAAAAGTGGTTTGTATCCGGCGCCATTCTTCATTACACTCCGCAATTCCTTAAAAACAGGCAAAATTGTGGCCAAAGAAGAAAGCATCGAAATGGAGGGCACGGTAATCGAAACCCTTCCCAACACCCAGTTCAAGGTAAAGCTTGAAAACGGGCATGAGATTATTGCTCATATTTCAGGCAAAATGCGTAAACACTATATTCGAATTTTGCGTGGCGACTCAGTCACTGTCCAGCTTACCCCCTATGACCTCAGTAAAGGCCGAATCACATTTCGCGCAAGGTAATAACCTTAAAGCCAAAATACACCATCAGGAGCAATCGGTTTAGTGGCCAATCTCTGAACAAATTACGACCGATCAAAGGTTTCCTTATTTGATATTTTAGCCAGGCTTTAGTCCGCGCAAGAATCGATCCACGGTCAATCTCGCAGCGAGCAATCCAAGCAGTACCGCGCAAATGATCACGATGGCAGCAAGACCCGGATCGACCCAGCCAATCTGAAATTCACTTTGATACAGTGTGGTTAACCGGGTAACTGGCTGCGCCAGCAAATAGAGCGTCAAATTTGTTAATAACCAGGCCAGTGCAGCACCAAGAAAACTCTGGACAGCCCCGGTATAAAGAAATGGACGACGGATAAAACCATGGGTGCCGCCCATCAAATTGATAATTTCGATTTCCCGGCTACGGTTTATTATTCCCAGTCGAATAGTATTGCTGATAATCAACAATATACTCACTGCCATCAAAAGCGCCAACACCACCACACCACGTTGAAAAAGCGCGATCATCGCTGCTAATCGATACAACCATTCCTGATCGTATACCGCAGCGTCGACCTCCTGCATCCCGGCAAGTTGTACAACTAGCGCATCGGTCGCCGCGTTGTCTCTTCCGGTTGCAGGAAACACCAGCAGTAATGGCGGTAAAGGATTGGAAGGCAGCGCTTCGAGAGCCTCCTTGAACCCCGGCATCTCGGAAAATTCAGCAATGCCCTGTTCCGGCGAAATATACTGAACGTCTTCAATCATTGGATTTTGCAACAGCCGATGACCGAGCTCCACAGGATCAATGCCACTGTCCTCGAAGCTACTTTTCAAAAAAACAGAAATCTGTGGTTCGCCTGTGAGGGGTTTGAAGACCGTCTCAAGGCTATGAACGATTTTGAACAACACCAGTGGCAAGGTTATCGCAATGGCCAATACAAGTATGGTGATGGCACTCGAAACCGGTGCCTTGCATAGTCGGCCGACGGTATCAAACATCACCTGCAGATGTCGCAACAGCCACACTTTGAAACTGTTGGGCATCAGGCTGGCTCGATAACTCCGGAATCAACCCGCTTTCCTTCGGATAGTACTAACACCTGACAATTGAATCGCTCCAGATGACGATAATCATGGGTAGCAATCAGGACTGTAATATCGACCTGATTGAATTGTGCAAATAGCTGCATAATCTCGTCTGACAAAGTGGGGTCAAGGTTACCCGTAGGTTCATCTGCAAGTAAAATTTTTGGCCTCGCCACAACGGCCCGGGCGATACCTACGCGTTGTTGTTCGCCTCCTGACAGGGTTACCGGGTAACGCCTGGCCATTTTCAGCAAACCAACCTTGTCCAGCGCAGCCCTCACCCGGTGTTGAATTTCACGATGTTCAATACCCGCCAACACCAGAGGCAATGCCACATTGTCTTCCACCGTCCGATCATCCAGTAGTTGATGATCCTGGAACACACTGCCAACAGTTCTTCGATGGGCTGCGATTTTGTTACCTTTCAGTTTCGACAGGTTCTTCTCTTCCACCAGAACCTGCCCCCGGCTGGCAATTTCCGACAGGGTAATCAACTTAAGCAATGTACTTTTGCCGGCACCAGAGTGTCCGGTAAGAAAAGTAAATGATCCTTTGGCCAGGAAAAATGAAACATCACTGAGTGCCTCGCGCCCATTGGGGTAGCGTTTTGCGACCTGACTAAAGCGAATCATCTGGAAACTCTGAACCCTTCAAGCCTTGGGTGCCGGACTAGGGCAATTCCGGCAGCAGTGCATCTACAAACTCCGACGCATTAAACTTCCGTAGATCATCTGCTGCTTCTCCGACACCAATATACCTGATTGGAAGGCCAAACTTGTCTGCCAGCGAGATGACCACACCACCTTTTGCGGTTCCATCCAGTTTGGTGATGCACAACCCGGTTATCGTCACCGCCTGATGGAAGTGCTCGACCTGGGATATCACATTTTGTCCATTACCGGCATCGAGGGTGAGCCAAACCTCGTCCGGCACATTGGAATCCGCTTTCGTCAGCACTCTTTTTACCTTTTTCAGCTGTTCCACCAGGTCGCTATGAGTATGCTGGCGTCCTGCGGTATCGATCAGCAACAGATTGCAGTTCCTCGCCCGGGCGGCACTATAAGCGTCAAACGCCACTGCGGCAGCATCTGCACCGTGGGTCTGGGCAATCACCGGGACTTCCAGCCGCTGGCCCCAGTTTTGCAGTTGTTCTATAGCCGCAGCACGAAATGTATCGCAGGCGGCCAACATTACCCGCTGACCCTGATTTTTATATTTGCTCGCGATTTTAGCCAGGGTAGTTGTTTTCCCTACCCCATTCACACCCACCATCAAAATTACTGTGGGTCTGTTTTCTGACAATTCGAGTTCCTGCGGCTCACAGGGTGAAACAATCTCAAGAAGCACTTGCCGCAACCCATCTAACAACGCAGCGTTGTTGCCCGGCTTGCTTGTCTTTGCATCGTCACGCAGACGCCGGATGATTTTTTGACTCGCCGTAACGCCAAGGTCAGCAACCAGAAGTTGGTCTTCTATCGCTTCAAAAACGGATTCGTCCAGCTTCTCGCTGGAAAACAGATTGGCAACCCCTCCAAACAGACCAGCGCGGGTTTTGGCAAGACCGGAAAACAGCCCGGATTTTTTCTTGCCAGCCCCCTGATCACTCTTTTTACCTGAAGAGAAAAATTTCATTCTGATCGTTTTTTTAAAAAGCGTATCGTATCATCGATGCTATTGTTCAACTTACTCTGCAAGAGCACTAACCACGTTTTTTTGACTATGAAAAAGGGTACCAGAGAGGGGCGTATTCGAATTATTGGAGGCCAGTGGAGGAGCCGGGTAGTTCGATTTCCTGCAGCACCCGAATTGCGACCTTCACCCGATGTGGTACGAGAAACATTGTTCAACTGGCTGCAGAGTACGATCAGGGGCAGTCACTGCCTCGACTTGTTTGCCGGCAGCGGTGCGTTCGGATTCGAGGCGGCATCCCGTGGGGCGAAATCTGTCACCCTGGTTGAATCAAACCCGCAAATTGTTCACCAATTGGTTCAAAATTGTGAGTTACTGAATGCCAGTGAATGGGTTACGGTTATCCATGACAACGCTGAACATTTCCTCAAACAGTGTACCCGAAGATATGATCTGGTGTTTCTTGATCCTCCGTTTCATTCCGATCTCCTGCCCGCCGTATGCCAACTATTGTCCCGGAGGCAGTTGCTCGCAGACAACGCGTTGGTCTATATAGAATCCCTGGACACAGATATCCCCTTACCAATTGCGCCGAGTTGGCATATCATTCGGCAAAAGACCCGTGGCCTCGTGCAATCCACCCTGATCCAGACTAAAACCCCTGGCAACTACGATAATACAAATTAATTATGAAGATGACGGCTGTTTACGCCGGGACATTCGATCCCATCACTAATGGACATAGCGATCTGGTAACGCGTACCGCCCATATGTTTGATAAACTGATTCTGGCAATCGCAGAAAATCCGGAAAAAAGTCCTTTATTCAGTCTCGATCACAGAATACAGTTAGCCCATGAAGTGCTGAAAAATGATACCCATGTAGAAATCATTGGATTCTCAGGCCTGTTGATAGACTTTGCCCGATCGATGGGTGCCCGGGTGTTATTGAGAGGGCTGCGCGCTGTTTCGGATTTTGAATATGAGTTTCAGCTGGCGTCAATGAATCGTTGCCTGGATCCAAAAATCGAAACGGTCTTCCTGACACCTTCGGAACACTACACCTTTGTCTCGGCCTCTCTGGTCAAGGAGATTGCCCGCTATAAGGGCGATGTCAGCGATTTCGTCCATCCTATGGTTCACCAGGCACTACAAGATAAATTTGGCACCCACAGCTAATTTTGATCAAGGGCAGCTGACCAGGAGTAGTTTGTATGGCATTAACCATTACCGACGAATGTATTAACTGCGACGTCTGCGAACCCGAATGTCCCAATGATGCGATTTTTCAGGGCCCTGAAATTTACCAGATTGACTGGACGCGTTGCACCGAATGCGTCGGCCATTTTGCAACCAGCCAGTGTGTTGAGGTATGTCCGGTAGACTGCATCCCGATGGATCCGGATCATGTTGAAAATAAACAGCAGCTTTTAGGCAAATATCATCAGCTGACTGCAACACAACCGGATTGATGGATAAACTGGTCGATCCATTGACATGAGCTGGAACGCGTATGGCAACGCACTGAGAGCTCGAGCGGCTCAGTTCAGACATCGGTATCTGGTCGTCGTGTCGGGAGACAGGGACTGGGCCCTGAAGACCAGTCGGCAATTGCTCGGCACTCTCGAAACGATCTGGATCAGCGATAGTCCGGCCACTTCGACAAGCGTTGTAACAAACAAAGATAGCAGAACATTTTTGGGCCGGGAGTTTCAGTCCGTAGTCTATGACGCCGAGGCTGGAATAAATCCGGATTCCCTGGGGATTGTCAGCGGCACCATTACCGGAGGTGGCCTGCTAGTACTGGTAAATCCCGGCACCAGGAGTGTCCTGGTTCCTGATGACCCGAAAGCGAATGCCCTCAATAAAACCGGAGCAGCCCCGATTTCGAAATCACCCAACAGACCGTATTATCTGGAAAGGTGCCTGCGACGATTGGCAGAGCCTGGGTTGGCAATCCATATTTGCCAACATCAGGCGCCCGTTCCTGTTGCAGATTTGCCGATGCCTGATCAGCACTCTCGCGAAGAAGATGGAAAAATCAAAACACCGGCTGTCACCAGCGATCAGGAATCGGCAATAGCCGCGGTACTCAAAGTCGTCACTGGGCAGCGAAAGCGCCCAACCGTGCTGATTTCTGATCGTGGTCGGGGTAAATCTGCCACCCTTGGACTGGCCGCAGGAATATTGCTTGGCCGCGGACTGGATCATATTATTGTCACTGGACATAGTCGAAAATCTGTGGAAAGTGTATTCCGTCATGCGGCCGAGGTGACAAACGGATCGTCGCCGAAGCTGCAATGGCGAACTGTTACCGATTTGATAGACCACTATCCGGGCTGCGATTTGTTGCTGATCGACGAAGCAGCAAGCATCCCCCTTGGGCAATTGACAAAACTTCTCCAGCACTATTCACGGATTGCCATGGCCACCACCGTGCATGGGTACGAAGGAACTGGCAGGGGATTTATGCTGCGATTCAACAGGATTCTGGACAAACAGACCAGAGGTTGGAGAAAATTCCGGCTGGTTCAGCCCATTCGCTGGTCCGAGCATGACCCCCTGGAGCGGGCGATAAATCGGCTGCTGATGCTGGATGCAGAATTACCGACACTACCCTCATCGGCAATCCAGTGTTCAGCCCCGAATGCGAACGAATGTCGGATTGAATGGGTCGATCAGGCGACCCTGGTGGATGATGAACCACTGTTACGTGAAATATTCAGTTTACTGGTATTGGCCCACTACAAGACCCGCCCGGGGGATTTGAAACAGTTGCTGAATAACCCTGCTATTCGTATTTGCCGGATGGTCTATGATTACCAACGATCCCATGTGACGACAGGGGTGGCGGTAATCGTAACAGAAGGCGAGCTTGCGCCTTCGATGGGCTTGCAACTACTGCGTGGAGAATGCCGACCAGCAGGCCATGTACTACCGGAAATTTTATCCAGCCAACTTGGCTTGGCGGATTCGGTAACATTGAAAATGGGCAGGATAATGCGAATAGTAATCCACCCGGAATGGCAACGAAACGGATTAGGCAGCGCAATGCTGAAGTTTATCTGCCAGCACGAAGAACAACGGTTTGATCTGATCGGCGCTAACTTTTCGGTTTCCGCCGAACTGGCCAGATTTTGGCAACATTGTGGATTTGCACCGGTTCGAATAGGCCTGACCCAAATTCCACACAGCGGGGCCAATAGCGTAGTGTATCTGCGGCCACGTACGAACCCGGGAAATTCCTTTTGCGAACTCGCAAGAAAAAGTTTTTCACGCAATTTTCCAGATCAGCTTAAATCTGTATTACGAAACTTTGATCCGGATATCGTAAATGCTATTTGTGCAAACAATGTCGATCTCCATCCCGATCCTGATCGGTGTGATTTAACCGAAGCAACAAGCTTTTGCTACGGGTGCCGCCCTGCGGAAAGTATTCCGACCGCTCTCACACGGCTGGCGTTTGCCGGCCTGGTCAGAGAGAAACTGGAAGATTCAGGTCTGGTTATTGAGCGGGTTCTACAGGGGAAACCCTGGGCCCGGTGCCAGAACCTCGAAGGAAATCAGGGAAGAACCGAGGGGTCTCTGCGTCTGCAACGATCTTTTTCCGGGCTGCTGGAACAATGCCATAAGGAATTTCTCCAGCAATCAGCGCTCTATCAATCCCGTTGTGTTGGAACTTCGGGCGTTGCCAATCGAAATTCAGCGGATCGGGCATGAGCGGTTAATCCTTCACAACGCGCCAATACAGAGGCAATCCTGGCCATTTCATTTGCCCCCGCAGGACTCGCCTGGATCAGGCTACTGCGCTTTTGAAAATCAGCTGTTCCAAGAGGAGAACTGAACCTGGCAGTTCCTGCTGTTGGAAGCACATGGTTTGGTCCGGCACAATAGTCACCCAGAGATTCGGCGCTGTGCGGACCGATAAAAATTGCCCCCGCATGGCGAATTTTATCCACTAGCAAACCGGCTTGATCTACCATCAATTCCAGATGCTCAGGGGCAATACGGTTGGAAATATCTACCGCCTGCTGTAACGTCGAAACTTTGATTATCGCGCCCTGTTGGGCCAATGCTGATTCGATGATGGTACGACGTTCCATGCCGGGCAGTAGTCGGGTAACTGATTCCCGAATAGCCTCAACCATTTTTTCTGAGGGTGTGATGGCAATAGACTGGGCCAGTTCATCATGCTCCGCCTGGGCAAACAAATCCATAGCTACCCAATCCGGATCAACGCTTTCATCGCATATAACCACCACTTCCGATGGGCCGGCAATCATATCGATCCCTACCTTGCCAAACACCTGCTTTTTGGCTGTTGCAACGTAAATATTGCCAGGCCCCACAATCTTGTCTACAGCGGGAACCGTTTCAGTTCCATAAGCCAGTGCGGCAACGGCCTGGGCACCACCAATGGTGAAAATTCGATCCACCCCCGCAGTTTTTGCTGCCTGGACGATTGCAGGATTAATCTCACCGTTGGGCGTTGGTACGGTCATGATCACTTCACCGACGCCCGCAACACGCGCCGGAATTGCTGTCATCAGTACCGAAGAGGGATAAGCGGCTTTTCCGCCGGGAACATAAATCCCAACCCGATCAAGCGGCACAACCTTCTGTCCCAGAACAGTGCCATCTGGCTCCTGGTATTGCCACGACTGTTGTACTTCCTTACTGTGATAGTGCCTTATTCTTTCTGCAGCCAGATCGATAACCTTTGCCAGTTCATCATTAACCCCGGTGGTGAGAGAATTTATTCTGTCGCTGGACATCTCAAGATCCGCCATTCTATCGGCGTTTACATGATCAAATTGTCTGGTGTAATCGATTAACGCAAGATCCCCCCCTGATTTAACCGTGGCAATAATTTCACTGACAACGCCTTCTACCTCCAGATTTTGAACCTGGTCCCGATCCAGCAACCTGTTCAGTTGCAGCTCAAACTCTGGATGGTTACTATCCAGCAGGGTAATCATGGGGGAAATTTACAAATTGAAGTACGGTGATCGGGGACTAGTAGTCCTGGTTATGCCGAACGCCTTTCATGGTAATGACCGGGAACACGACGGATTGTTGCACCCAATTGCGCCAGTTTTTCTTCTATGCAATCGTAACCACGGTCGATATGGTATATGCGGTCAATGATGGTTTCACCTTCAGCGATCAAACCTGCCAGCACCAGGCAAGCCGACGCTCGTAAATCTGTAGCCATTACCGGCGCAGCATGCAATTTTTCCACCCCTTTGATCACTGCCGTATTTCCATCAAGTTCAATGTCGACACCCATTCGCCGCAATTCGTGAACATGCATAAAGCGATTTTCAAACACCGTTTCTACCACCGTGGCGGTACCACTGGCGATTGCATTGAGTAAAACAAACTGGGCCTGCATATCAGTGGGGAATCCCGGATAGGGTGCAGTGCGGATACTGACTGACTTAAGTGGACACTCTGGCGCTTTTAACCGAATCCAGTCGTCACCGGTTTCGATTGTACAACCAGACTCTCGTAATTTATCTAGCACCGACTCGATCTGTCTTGGAATAACGTCGACAAGGCATATTTCACCTCCGGAAACAGCCGCGGCGACGAGAAAGGTTCCTGCTTCAATTCGATCAGGAATCACTCTGTGATCTGCTCCACCCAGTTTCTCAACGCCTTCGATGACGATTTCGTCACTGCCCGCACCACTGATGTTGGCACCCATGGCGTTAAGGCAATCTGCCAGATCAACGACCTCAGGCTCCCGCGCGGAATTTTCAATTATGGTTGTGCCGTCTGCCAGGGTTGCCGCCATCATCAAATTTTCGGTTCCGGTTACCGAGATCAAGTCCATAAATATCCTTGCCCCTTTAAGGCGTTGGTCATGGGTATTTGTCTTGATATAACCGTTCTCAATTTTAATTTCTGCACCCATGGCTTCCAGACCTTTTATATGCAGATTTACCGGACGGGATCCGATCGCACAGCCTCCCGGCAAGGAGACTTCGGCACGCCCAAAGCGTGCAGTCAGGGGACCAAGCACGAGGATAGACGCGCGCATTGTTTTGACCAACTCGTATGGGGCGGTTACTCCCTTTACTTCTGAAGCATCTGCTTCGATAGCCAGTTTCTCATCAACCTGTAACTTCACCCCAAGCTGACCCAGCAACTCCATGGTGGTGGTAATATCGTGCAGGTGGGGAATATTACTGATCCTCAATGTTTCTTCTGTCAGTAAAGACGATATCAATAGCGGCAGGGCAGCATTTTTTGCCCCCGAAATTCGCACCTTGCCCCTTAGGGGGCCGCCACCGATTGCAATTAGTTTATCCATTCAAAATCAGGAATGAGTTTTTATTCAGCCCGATTTTAACCTAATCGGGTAGGTGATTAATGTGATAGTCGCCAATTTGTTATGATCCCATGGATAGCACACTGATCCAGGTAAATGAAATGACAAAATTCAGGTTAATAAAAGTATTTATCGCAACAGGCATTGCATTGCTGTTATCACCGGCTTTTACCGAAACGGTTGCCGGAGGGGAGGCGGATGCAGATGTCATCGAAGTCAGGGCAATAGATGGAGGTGCAAATGGATGGACATTTCAGGTAACGGTCGCCCACCCGGATACCGGCTGGGATGACTACTGCGATGGCTGGGACATTGTCACCGAACACGGTGAAGTGCTGAAAATCAGCCGCTCCGATCCATTTACCCGCTTGTTGTTTCACCCACATCAACACGAGCAGCCTTTTACCCGTAGTCAGAATGGAATTGATATACCCGTGGGAACAACTTCAATAACAGTGCGTGCCCATGATATTGTCGATGGCTTTGGTGGCAAGGAAATAGTGATGGATCTGGCTTCAGACAAAGGACCCGGCTACTCGATCTCAAGATAGCGCAATCTCAAGATAGCGCAATCTTGCCCGGGGGTGCGATCAACAATTAATCCCAGCGATGGTCACGCAATTGCACCACGCCATCGATCACCTGAACCGGGAACGTTTCAACTGGCTCGTAGGCCGGAGGCGCGGTAACTTCTCCAGTCTTGATATCGAATCTGGCACCGTGTCTGGGGCATTCGATGCTGCCATTTACCACGCAACCACTTGAGATTTCACTACCATCATGGGTACAGATATCTTCAATAGCATAAAACTCTCCGCCAAGATTGAACAGCGCAATTTCGGCACCATCAACCTCAACCACAGTATGCTCACCCGGCTTCAGGTCATCCACCGCAACCACATTTATCCAGTCACCCATTGTTTTTAATTCATTTGCGGTAAATCAGAAACTTTTTACAACAAACCAAGTTCAAGCCGTGCCGCCTCGCTTATCATTTCCTGACGCCACGGTGGATCCCATACCAGTTCCACCTCAGCATCGTCTATGCCAGGGACCAATTTCACCGTACCTTCCACCATTCCGGGAAAAGTGTGAGCGACGGGACAACCCGGTGCTGTCAGGGTCATATCCACTTTGGCAAACCGGTTTTTAATTTCAACCCGATAAATCAGCCCCAGATCATAAATATTGACCGGTATCTCGGGGTCGTAAATAGTGCGAAGAGCAGCTTCTACCCGCTCAAGCAGTAACTGCTCATCCGGTTCATCAGACAACCCGGTTGTGGCCATTTTTTCCTGTTCTGGATTCGGACCATTGTTTAACGCCATTTGTTGAACCAACTGATCATGAGGCGACAGAATAGCAGGCTGGAAATCTACCCTGGTAGAATTTGGCTTTTGAGTCATTGCAATTCATCACCCATGATCTGATTTGGAGCAATTGTCGACTCAAGATATTTTCGCAACGGCTCGATGGTAATTTCCCGTAAGACATCACTTACAAATGCGCGGGTTAACAGCAATCTTGCTTCGATCTCGTCAATACCTCTTGAGCGCAGATAGAATAAAGAATTTTGATCCAGTTGACCAATGGTGGCACCGTGTGCACACTTGACATCGTCAGCATAAATTTCCAGCTGCGGTTTGGTGACTATTTCAGCATTGGCCGACAACAGCAGGTTATTGTTAGCCTGGCTTGCGTCGGTCTTTTGTGCATCCGGCTCAACTTTAATCCGTCCATGAAATACCGCTTTTGACCGTTCACCCAGGACACCTTTATATAATTCCCTGCTGGTACAGTGTTCCGCGGCATGAATGACATTGGTGTGATTGTCCACATGCTGCCTGCCGGAAATATTATACAGGCCAAACATGTCACAATGAGCACCCGGCTGATTTAACCGTATGGTAAGGTTATTTCTTACCAGTTCCCCTCCCAGCGAGACAGCACAGGAAGAAAAACTGCTGTCTTTGGCCAGGCTGGCATCTACCGAGCTAACCTGGTAAGTACTACTGCGTCGTGACTGCAGCAGATAATACTCAAGCCTTGCCCCCTGATCGAGCACAATACGGCTGGTACTATTGACCAGCGCATTGATCGGTTCGGCGCTGACATGACGTTCGATAACATTTGCCTCGGCAAATTTTCCCAACCGAATAATATTTCGCGGTTGGGCGACAAGCTCACTACCCGCAGCAATAAAAATAACTTCCAGCGGTTTGTCCAGTTTAACCCCATCCGGAATCTGAACCAGGTATCCATCCTGTGAAAACGCAATATTCAAAGTCGCAAAACCATCGCTGGCGGGAAATTCACCCTCCGGTTCGGTGCAAATAACTCCCGGATCCAGCTCCAGAAGCCGGGCGAAGGAATTGACCACAATTTTGCTTGCGAGGCCGGAAATGCTTGACTGATCGGGAGCAAACCTGCCATCGACAAAGACCAGCCGATAACTATCCAGTCCCGGAATCAGGTGACTGGAAACATTTGTCTGCGCCAGTTGATCATCCACTTTAACCTGGAACAATTTGCCGGTTATTGGCCGCAGCGATGTATAGCGCCAGTCCTCTTCCTGCTGCGCTGGAAAACCGGATTGCCGGAATCGGCTAATGCTGGATTTTCGCTGGCTATCCAGCCAGGGTAATCCGGTTCCGGCGAAGCCGGGAAAAGCTGCTGTATGCTGATCCACATAGTGATCAATAATATTATTCATCAGTCAATGTCTGGTGCTCTATCAATTTGACAATCATGGAATCTGTCTGCCTCAGGCAGCCGCCTGGTCTTCAATCCAGCCATATCCTTTTTCTTCAAGCGTAAGGGCCAGTTCCCTGCCACCAGACCGCACTATTTTCCCCCCTGCAAGCACGTGTACGTGATCAGGAGTAATGTAGTCCAGCAGGCGCTGATAGTGGGTAACCAGAATGATGGATCGTTCGCTGCTTCGGAGTAAATTGACCCCTTTGGCAACGATTTTCAGCGCATCGATATCAAGACCGGAATCGGTTTCATCAAGCACACTCAAATAGGGTTCAAGGAGCGCCATTTGTAAAATTTCGTTACGTTTTTTCTCGCCACCGGAAAATCCCTCGTTTACCGAACGGTACAAAAACTCCTGTTTCATTTCCACCATCGCGGCTTTTTCCTTGATCAGTTTAAGGAAGTCCATGGCATCCAGCTCCTCCAGACCACGATGTTTACGGATCGAGTTGATAGCCGCTTTAAGCAAATACATATTGGACACCCCCGGAATTTCAATGGGGTACTGAAATGCAAGAAAAAACCCTTCCCTGGCACGAATCTCGGGCTCCATCTCAAGCAGATCCAGCCCCCGATATTCTACACTGCCGCGGGTTATCTCATACCCGTCGCGACCTGCGAGCACATTTGCCAGGGTGCTTTTTCCGGACCCATTGGGCCCCATAATGGCATGCACCTCACCCGCTTTAATCTCGAGATTGATCCCGTTTAAAATGGTTTTGCCGTTAATACTGGCATGCAAATTTTTTATCGATAACATCTTTTTAATAAATTGGGGCTAAAATTAATATCTGAAAATGATTATGCTCGAATGACCGCATATGAATGAAGGCTAACCAACCGCTCCTTCAAGGCTAACTCCCATAAGCTTCTGCGCTTCCACCGCAAACTCCATAGGTAACTCCTTGAATACCTCTTTACAAAAACCATTCACAATCATTGATACCGCATCCTCTTCTGACATGCCGCGCTGACGACAATAAAATAACTGGTCTTCACCTATGCGGGAAGTGGTCGCTTCGTGCTCCACCACGGCGCTCGGGTTCTTTACCTCCATATAGGGAAATGTATGCGCGCCGCACTTGTCACCCATGAGCAGAGAATCACACTGGGAGTAG
>CAYOGN010000095.1:0-6552 GCA_964403545.1 uncultured Gammaproteobacteria bacterium | reverse complement strand
GTGTGGGCACCCTTCGGATGGATATCGATATCCTGCGCGCCAGTCTGAATAGCTGTTTCCTTGAGCTGCTCACTCACTAGCGCCAGCAGTGTTGCAGGGGGGCAAATGACGAGTTCAACGCCATTCAATTGATCCACTGCTGCCACCAGATCTGCGCAAAGCTCCACAGCCATGGCCTGGTTACCATTCATCTTCCAGTTTCCTGCAATGAGGGGTTGGCGCATGTAAATTGAGTCGGGTTGAAAATCGGGGGCCGGATATTAACTGTGGGGCGGAGATAAATCAATCCACGATCACGTGCCCGTCCTTTAGAGTAATTCGATCTACGACTGGCTTTGTGAACGCAGATTCGAGATAAAGATTGATCAGGTGGCGATAATGACAGTGAATACGATCAGAGTATTCTGCACGCGGCTCGGGAAACCGCCTATTATCGTACTGGCGACATATAACCCCATGGTGGAACGTACTTTGCCCGGCGCTGCCATGTTTGCGCAATAGGTTATCAATGAAGTAAACGGGGTCGGCATAAGCAGGCCCTGAAAAGACCGGAGGTCACAGGTCAATTTCTGTCCAGACCGGAAAATGATCAGAACCAGTGGCACCATTATCCACGTTGCAGGAAACAATGCGATTCCCCAGGCGGCTGCTGACGAAGCAATAATCCAGGGTCGCTGGACTATTCATGACTTCGCTGGTGTGGCCCTCATTACGGTCATGACCGGCCCAGGTCCAGGCGTCGATAAATCCATCCGGGCTCGAAATTCGTCCGCCATAGTCTCCTGGTGGCCCAACGATTTTGCGATATTCTTTTGTATCTGGCTGAAAGTTAAAGTCTCCCATCAGAATGGCTTCTGCGGGCACCTGCTGGTCAATCACGCTGTCGATCCAATCAAAATTACTGAGATCACCTGACATTGCGGCACCTTCGTGGATCGCCAGTTGATGTACCTCCAGCAGCTTGTCGACCTGGGGCAATCGAGTTTCGCTCGACAGATGGGTCAGATGAAGGGAATAGATGCGTAGCAGATGCTGATTGCACTGAATGGTGGCCTCCAGGGCGGAGCGCTGGATGCTGAGCGGGCCCACACTGCCACGCTTGGGTAAAAGATGGTGGCGGCTTCTGAGGATTGGCGCGCGGCTGAGAATCATGTTGCCGAACTGGCGGCGCTTGTTTTCCTGTGGGTTACTTTGCTCGACGTGCATGTCCACTCCTGCACCGTAGCACCAGAAGTAATCCGGGAGTAGTTCAGACAAACATTTCACCTGATCAACCATGCCGGTATGGGGCCAGTGTCGATCGACCTCCTGGAGCGCGATGATATCAGCACCGGTAACTTCGTTGGCGATACGTTCCAGATTGATCTGCTCATCCTGGCCTTTACCGAACTGAATGTTGTAGGTGACAAATTGCATATTGAAAATAGTGTTGTTATTAATATTTTATGACGGCGTTGTTGTGATCAAAAAAGGGTCGGGTTTTGTTCCGGGTTTTAGGGCACTGGTAGTAAACCAATTCTATGTGGTCAGGCGATGTTGATAGAGAACCTGATAGAACGGTTCCGCATCATCGGCTATTTGCTGCATTTTCGACGTCATGTTCAGGGGCTTTTCGCGATATTCTGCGAACCCGGTTGAATTCCATACCGCATCGTACCAGTATTTCCCCCATACCCCGTCGCTGGCCCGTTGGCCTGCTGGCCAGCCAATCATTTCAGTGCGAAAGCCGATGCCAAGATGATCGCACATTGCGCGCAACATCCCTTCGGGGTCAAGCAGAAAGTCTTTGCCATCAATGACAAGGGGGATGGTGGCGGTGGTTTTGATCAGGTAATCAAACAATTCTGCCTGTTGGTAATAGCCGATATCTTCCAGGGTAAGGTCCGGTCGTACCGCACTATAGGACGCGACCACCTGATCCGGTTGGCGAATGAGGAAACAATTTTTCAATGGCCGAACCCAGTCGCTGCCCATATTGGGTAGCAGGTGCATCGCCATATGCTTTTGGTAGAACACCGGTGCATTATTGGGTGCGTTACCGTTACAACGCCGCGCAATATCCTGCCAGTCAGTTCCCTGATCAGCGATGATCTCGTCGGCGCCCGGATGAGGAATGCCGGTTTTATAAAGATAGTGCCCATACATGGGTTCATCCCATACTTTGGTATCGGGACGGTTTTCGAATGCGCGCATTAATGCGGTAGAGATATTGCGTGGCCCCGACCACATGGCGATTCGCGTTGTTGTCATCCCTCGACCTCGATCATTTCAAGATAGAGATTTTGCAGCTTTTCAACCATGGGACCTCGGCCCCCAGAGCCGATAATACGGCCATCGATCTCACCCACCGGCGCGACCCCGGCGAACGTGCCGGTGACAAAACTTTCTTCAGCGCCATAGACATCGGTGAGACTGAAGTTCTTTTCAAATACCGGGATATTGTTTTGTCGGCACAAGCGCACAATATTGCCCCTGGTAATGCCCCCCAGACAGTAATCGCCGCTGGAGGTCCAGACCTCACCCTTGCGGACGATAAAGAAATGAGTGGAATTACAGGTGGCGACAAATCCATGAGGATCCAGCATCAAGGCCTCGTCAGCACCGGCTTTGGTCGCCTGGATACAGGCGGTAATGCAATTCAGCTTGGAATGACTGTTCAGCTTTGGATCCTGCACATCGGGGTAGCCACGGCGCACATGGACAGTAAACAGCTTCATGCCCTTGCTCAGGGTTTCCGGCAGGGCGGTTTTATATTCGGGGATGATGACAATGGTAGGCGGCGTGATGGTGACCCGCGGATCCTGATAGGGCGTGGCTTTGATACCCCGGGATACCATCAGCCGTATATGCACCCCCTGTTCCATCTTGTTGGATTTAAGGACATTGTAGAGGCGCTCGGTTAATTGGTCCGGATCAACATCCATCTCGATATCGATGGCTTTGGCCCCTTCGTACAAGCGATCCAGATGCTGGTCAAGAAAAGCAATGTGGCCCCGATGAACCCGTAGCCCTTCCCATATGCCGTCTCCCAGAATAAACCCGCTGTCGAATACCGATACCATGGCCTGGTTGCGGGGGAACAACTCTCCATTGATATCAATCAGAATGGATTGATTGCGTGGATCGTCATGATATTCATGTGAACCTTTCATAGACCTTTTATAATTGCGTGGTTAATGGTGTAATTTGTCTTCCGGAAGTCGTTCTTTGTCAATTATCCGGTCAACGATTCCACCGGGGTGAACGAAGAATAATTGAAGCGCCAGCAAATGCAATAGCGTTCCTGTAAATGGTTAGTGGAAATTAAAATGAGATTTTCAGAGTAATGAATCCTGTTAAACCCAATGTACGCACTCTGGCCAATGCGCTAAGCAGGGGTAAAATGCGTTGTGAGCAATTAATGATCGAGTGCCTTGAACGCGCGCGGGCAAGCCAAGGTGTATTTACCCTGATCGATGAAGGGGTGCTTGAACAGGCTCGCGCTATTGATCGGGCGCGGCAAAAAGAGACATTGTCCCCGCTGGCAGGAATACCGATTTCATTGAAAGACCTGTTCAATGTCAAAGGGCAAAAAACGCTGGCTGGCTCTACGGTATTACGCCACAGTGCCATCGTGGAAGATCGGGACTGCGTGGTAGTTGACAATCTGCGCCAGGCAGGAATGCTGTTTCCCGGCCGCACCAATATGAGCGAATTTGCTTTTAGCGGCATGGGCCTGAATCCTCATCACCCGCCGCTTTATTCGGCTTGGGATCGCGCAACAAAACGTCTGCCGGGGGGTTCTTCCTCCGGTAGTGCGGTCAGTGTAGCCCTTGGCATCGTTCCGGCGACCCTCGGTTCAGATACCGCGGGATCCTGTCGTATTCCCGCAGCATTCAATGGCGTGGTCGGGATGAAGCCCAGTTTTGGCCGCTTGTCTTTGCAGGGGGTATATCCACTCTCTCCGACTTCTGATGCACCGGGCCCGCTGGCGTTGGATGTGGATAGCTGCTTTTTGATTGACCATGTAATGTCGGGTGCGTTTAATGGTACGTTGCCGACCCTTAAACCCGCCGCAACCGATTCGATCCGTCTACTGGTTCCCGACAGTGTGGTGATGCAAGAGCTGGATCTCGAGGTGGAAAATGCTTTTCAGAGAGCGGTGGAGAATCTGCAAGCCGCAGGGATAGATGTAAGCCACCAACCGATGCCAGTAATCGATGATTGCGTCGAAATGTTTTATACCCGCCCCATAGCGGTATATGAAGCCTGGTTGCATCATCGCGAGATGCTCGACCGGTGGGGCGAAGAGTATGATCCCTATGTATTCCATCGCATTAGCACTGGAAGTAAAATAACTGCCCAGGAGCAACAGGGTCGTTATGCGCTAAAAGCGGGTTTGATCAAGCGCTTTAATCAGCAGTTTTCCGAGGCCCGGGTGGATGCGATGCTGTATCCTGCTGTGGCCTGTATCCCGCCGGCAGTAGAGGAAACCAAAGATCCCGACAAAATTGGCGGGGTGAATCTGAGGTGTTTGCGAAATACCGCCACAGCCAATAATTTTGATGGTTGCTCGATCAGCCTTCCCTGTCACCAAAGCGGTGAGGCGCCCGTGGGATTGATGTTGAGTTGTCCCCATGGCAAGGATGAAAAACTGTATCAGCTTGCTGCGACGGTGGAAGCAATTTTGGCACGCAGCAATTAATATTGAATATAATTTAATGCGGCACAATTTAAATGTAGAGCTATGAGCGATAAAGAACACTCTCATCACCACCATAATGCGCCGTTGCCGGATATCGAACAACGGGTCAAAAACCTCGAAGCCTTGCTGATCGATAAAGGGCTGGTGGACCCCCAGGCCATGGATGAACTGGTCGATACATACCAGCACCGGGTAGGGCCACAAAATGGTGCCAGGGTCGTTGCCCGCGCCTGGACCGATCCTGACTACAAGCAACGATTACTGAGCGATGCCACCGGCGCTATTATGGAGATGGGTTATGCGGGCAGGCAGGGTGAGCATATGCGGGTGGTGGAAAATTCGGATAAGGTGCATAACATGGTGGTGTGTACCCTGTGTTCCTGCTACCCGTGGCCGGTATTGGGTTTGCCGCCAACCTGGTATAAGGCGTCGAGTTATCGTGCCCGGGCGGTCAGTGAACCGCGCGTGGTGCTGGAGGAATTTGGTGTCGACCTGGAACCGGATGTCGAAATCCGGGTGTGGGATTCAACCGCTGAAATCCGTTATCTTGTATTGCCACGACGCCCTGACAATACAGATCAACTCAGTCAGGATGAACTGGCGGCGCTGGTTGAACGTGACGCGATGATCGGGGTAGCCCTGGTGGCTGGGCCCGGATAATGGATGGTGCCCATGATCTCGGTGGCAAGCATGGTTTTGGTGCCATTGATCGCAGCCAGCAGGAGCACTTTCCGCGGCAGTGGGAGCAATCGGTGTTTGCCCTGACCCTGGCTTGCGGTCTTCAGGGTAAATGGAATCTCGATCAGTCGAGGTCGGCACGGGAGCAAATGAATCCGGCGCATTACCTCTCCAGCAGCTACTATGAACACTGGTTGTATGGGCTTGAGTTTCTATTGCTCGACAAGGGCCTTGTTAGCCACGAGGAACTGGATAGTGGCGTCGCTGACCCAGCACATTCTTTCGTTCCAGTGGCCAGGGATCGAGTCCGGGGAATGCTGGAAAAGGGTGGTTCGACGCTGCTGGAAAGTGAGGTTGCTGCGCTCTACCAAATAGGCGACATGGTAGAAATTCACCACGAACATCCGAGCTACCATACCCGGGTACCTGGATATATTCGAGGGAGAACCGGGAAAATAATTTTGTACCATGGCGCCCATATTTTTCCTGATACCCATGCTGTAACCGGGGAAAAAGAGCCTCAACATTTGTATACGGTGCAATTTGACAGCGCAGAATTATGGGGTCACAACAGTTGCGAAGCCAATAGCAGGATATGTGTCGATGTATTTGAGCCGTATATAGAAAAGAAGATAGGGCAAAAGCATGAATAGAGAGGGGATGAATAGAGAAGGGATGAATAAAGAAGGCAAATTTGAACAAGGATCGAAATTCAGTATCTTGTCCAGCCAGCCACAACGCGGTGGTGAGCCAGTGTTTGACGCACCCTGGCAGGCGCGAACATTTGCTATGGCGGTCAAACTTCACGAATCGGGTTTATTTGCCTGGCCTGAGTGGTCAGCGCGGTTATCGGAAAACATCGCTCACCATGAGAAAGGGAACAGGGTCGAAAACAGTGACGACTATTATTCGCTCTGGCAGCAGACGCTGGAGCAGTTTATCAGTGAGCGGGTGAACGGATAGTGTGTTGGTGTAATCGTTTCCTGCGCTGATGCAAATTGGTGGCAATGAGATCAAATGTATTACCTTTGATCTGGATGATACGCTGTGGCATTGCGCCACGGTTATCCACCATGCCGAGTCCACTTTCTTCAGCTGGCTGGAGCTACATTTCCCGCAAATAGCAGCAGATTTTAATGTCGACAGCCTCAGCTTTCATCGGCGCGAATTTTTTATCCGTCACCCGGACA